>NZ_QJSX01000014.1 GCF_003217515.1 Deinococcus yavapaiensis KR-236
CCACTGTCGCGCAGGGCGAGAATGAGCGCTTCGGGGATGCCGCACAAACCGAAGCCGCCCACGGCGATGGTTTGGCCGTGTTGCACCACGTCCCTTAGCGCTTCGAACGCACTCCCAAAAACCTTGTTCAAGATTCCACCACCAAGTCTTGGCGCGTGACGCTTCTCAAGAACGGTTCGAGGGCCGCTTTGAACGCGTCGGGATCTTCTTGCGGAAAGCCGTGCCCGCGTCCTTTCAGCACGAGCTCGGTCGTGCCGAGGGCGCGCGCTTGAAGGGCCAGCATCTCGGGCGTGATGAGACGGTCAAGTTCTCCGCCGAGAACGAGGGTCGGCAACGTGACGAGACGGCCTTCCACCGACCAGCGCTCCAAGGCGCGGGCGTTGCCGGTGAAGCCGCTCGGGTCCATGCGGCGCGCGTCTTGCACGAGCGCGTCGAAGTTGTGCGGCCGAGCGCTCGGGAAGAGGGCGGCGAGGCTCGCCGTGAGGAGGGTGACGTCCGAGCGGAGAAGTTCCAGCACGGGGTAGTTCTCCTCGGGCGTCTTCAGGCCGCTCAGGGGAGCGCTCGCCGCGAGGACGAGGCCCGAGAAGCGTTCGGGATGGCGAGCGGCGAGTTCGAGCGCGACCGCGCCACCGAGGCTGTGCCCGATCAGCACGGGACGATCGAGGTTCGAGGCGTTCACGAAGTCGAGAACGGCGTCCGCGAAGCCTCGGATGGACGGTTCGCCGAGGGGCGGCGCGTCCCCGAAGCCGGGCAGGTCGGGCGCAAGGACACGCCAACCGCTCGGAGCGGCGGTCACGAGGGCGTGCCACCAAGCTTTCGAGGCGAAGTTGCCGTGCAGGGCGACGAGGGGGCGGCCCGCGCCGCCCGAGAGGTGTGGAAGCATACCGAGTCCTTTCGAAGTCAGGAAGTCAGCAAGGTTTGAAGGTGCGGCGCGAACGCGTGCGTCTCGGCGACGCACGCGAGGTGCCCGAGGGTGGAGTCGATCTCGACGTGTTCGTGGCGCACGTTCGCCTCGCGCGTGACGCGCGTGAAGTCGCGCGCCTCGTCGACGGGGAAGAAGAGGTCGCCGCGCACGTTGACCGTCAAGAGCCGCGTGCCCGCTTCGCGCCACGTCTCGGCGAGGACGCCGAGCGGAGCGACTTCACGCAGGTCGTGCGTCTCGATGGCGCGTACGAGGTCGATCAGGTGCGGCAGGGACGCGGTCGCGGCGCGCTCGGACAGGTACGACTCGAAGTCCGCGTCGGGCACGCCGAACGTCGCGTGCAAACCGTCCGCGCCGAGTCCGAACAGGCTCACGAGCCGCAGGGCCTCGCGCACGTCGCCGAGGCGCGCGACTTCACGCAACAAAGGACCGAAGGTCCCTCGAATGACGACGCCGGCGTACGGACTGCAGGCGATCGCGGCGATGCGCGGCGCAAGGTGGGGCGCGCGCGCCGCCCACTGCAACGCCTGCATTCCGCCGAAGCTCGGTCCGATCACGGCGTGCCACCGATCCAACTTCAGGAAGTGCAGCAGTTCGCACTGCGTCTCGAAGAGGTCGGCGAGCGTCCACGCCGGAAAGGTGTCGCCGAGAGCCGTCCCGTCGTCGTCGAGCGTGTCGGGGCCGGTCGTGACGAAGCGCGAGTCGTTCGCCTGCACGTTCGAGAAGCTGTTCATGCTCACGACGAAGAAGCGGTTCGTGTCCACGGGCGCGTTCGGCCCGACGAGGTCCGCCCACCACCCGCCCTCTCCGGCGACGTGCGACGTGCCCGTGAGGTAATGGCACACGAGGACGGCGTTGTCTCGCGCCTCGGAAAGCGTTCCGAAAGTCTCCACGCCGAGCCGCACGGGCAGGGAGGCCGCCGAGCCGAGGGGTCGGCGCGTCTCGAACACGAACGCGTTGCGAAGCACGCGGTCAGCATAGGGGCGCGGTGTTACATCGATGTAACACCGCGCCCCTAGACTCCGAGGCGAGGAGAAACAACATGATGAAGAAATCGGCGCTGACGGTAAGCGTTCTGGTGGCCTTGACGAGCGGTCTGCTTTCCACTGCGAACGCGGTGAAGGTCGGAGTTCTGCTGCCCCTCTCGGGAACGGGCAGCGTGTCGGGCCAAGCGGCCCAAAACGGTTACAAGCTCGCCCTCAGCGAGATCAACAAGAAGGGCGGCGTGCTCGGCAAGCCGCTCGAAGTCGTGTTCGAAGACGATCAGTCGACGCCCGCCAAGGCCGTGCCCGCCTTCGTGAAGCTCGTGACGGTGGACAAGGTGGACTTCATGGCGGGCGGCGTGTCGAGCGCCACCACCATCGCCTTGTCGGGTCCCGCCAAGCAATACAACACCTTCATGGCGTGGATCGGCGCGGCCGCCGTGCCCGTCGAGGACGCTTTCGCGGACGCGCCGTACTTCTTCCACTACCACCCGTGGGCGTACTACAACGTCGCGGCGGTCGCGGACTTCTACAAGCACCTGCGCCTGAAGAACGGCGCCAAGACGATCGCGATCGCGTACGAGGACGGCCCGTTCGGCTCGAGCGGCATCGCCGACCTCGTCAAGCTCTTCGAAGGCACCGGCCTCAAGGTCGTGGCGACCGAGAAGTTCAAGTCGGGCAGCGGCAGCTTCGGCGCCCTCGTCACCAAGGTCAAGGCGGCCAACCCGGACATCTTGCACTGGATCGGGTACGACGTGGACGCGTTGCCGCTCGCGACGGAACTCAAGCAGCAGGGCGTGAAGCTCGGCATGCTGTACGGCACGCCGCCCTCGTGGCCCGTCGGCTTCGAGAAGAACCGCGTGGCGGACGACGTCGCCGGTCTCTCGATGTGGGTTCCGTCGTCGCCGGTGCTGGCGTCGAAGGACTTCGTGGCGAAGTACAAGAAGATGTTCGGGTCCGTCACCGAGGAGTACTTCGCGCCCCTGGCGTACGTGAACCTCATCAGCCTCGCGAACGCCATCAACAAGGCGGGCAGCGCCGACAAGGACAAGGTCGCGGCGGAACTCGCCAAGACGAACATGAGCACGCCGTTCGGAAAGCTGACGTTCTCGAAGAGCAACAAGATCAAGTACCAAGGCTTCAAGGGCGAAAACTGGCTGCACTTCCAGTTCCTGAACGACGAGCGCGTCCCCGTGTACCCGAAACGCGCCGCGAAGGCTCCGATCGTCTACTCGAAGTGAAGCGACCCTACCTCAAGGAGGTTTCGTCATGCCGACGTTTCACACGTCCCGCCTGAGCGTGCACGCTTCCGAGCGGCCCGCTCAAGGTGAGGCGACGCGCTTGCTGCTGATTCACGGCAACGTCTCGTCGAGCGCCTTCTACGAGCCGCTCATGGCGGCGTTGCCCGCGCACTTCCACGTGCTCGCGCCCGACTTGCGGGGCTTCGGAGACACCGAAGCCCTCCCGATCGACGCGACGCGAGGTCTGCGCGACTTCGCCGACGACATCTGGTCGCTGCTGGAGCACGTCGGCTGGACGCACGGTGTGCACGCCGCCGGGTGGAGCACCGGGGGCGGCGTGGCGATGCAACTCGCGATGGACCATCCGGGCGCCTTGGCGAGCCTCACCCTCATCGACGCCGTGAGCCCCTTCGGCTTCGGCGCGACGCACGGCGAGGACGGCACGCCGAACGACGAGGACTTCGCGGGATCGGGCGGCGGCACGGCCAATCCGGCCTTCGTCGCCGCCCTGTCGAGCCAGGACCGCTCGGACGCGCCCGGCTCGCCGCGAGACGTGCTGCGCTCGTTCTACTTCCATTCCTTTCGCCCCGCGCCCGAGGTGGAGGAGCGTCTGCTCGACTCGATGTTCACGACCCGCACGGGCGACGATCACTATCCGGGCGACTTCACGCCTTCGGCCACTTGGCCGAACGTCGCGCCCGGCACGCGCGGCATCCTCAACGCCCTCAGTCCGAAGTACCTGAACCTCTCGGAATTCGCCGATCTGCCCGACAAACCGCCCGTGCTGTGGGCGCGCGGCGCGCACGACCGAATCGTGAGCGACACGAGCGCCTTCGACTTCGCCCTGCTCGGCAGCCTCGGCGTCGTGCCCGGCTGGCCGGGCGCCGAGCAGTGCCCGCCGCAGTCCATGAACGCCCAGATGCGCTTCGTGCTGAACCGATACGCGGCGAACGGCGGGACGTACCGCGAAGTCGTGTTCGAACGCAGCGGGCACTCGCCGTTCCTCGAAGAGCACGAAGCCTTCCTCGCCGCGTTCTCGCAGCACGTGGAGGCCGCCGCGAAACAACCGACATGATCGAACTCTTCTTGCAAACTCTGCTCAACGGGCTGCTGCAAAGCGGCATCTACGCCCTCGTCGCGTCGGGCCTCGCGCTCGCCGTCGGCGTCGTCGGCATCGTGAACTTCGCGCACGGCGAGTTCTTGATGATCGGCGCGTTCCTCTCGTGGGGCTTGCTGACCTACTTCGGCATAGACCCGCTCATCGGCCTACCGCTCGCGGCCCTCACGACTTTCGGAGCGGGCGCGTTGACGTACCGCGTGACGATCAAGCACGTCCTGCTCGCACCGGAACTCAACCAAATGCTCTTGACGTTCGGCTTGTCGATTCTGCTGCAAAACCTCGCTCTGCTGCTGTTCGGCGGCAACACACGCTCGGTGAACACGTCGTACCAGACGCTCAGCGTGTCCTTCGCGAACCTCAACGTCGGCCTTCCGAAGCTCATCGCGTTCGCCCTCGCCGCCGGATTGCTCGCAGCGCTGTACTTCGTGTTGTACCGCACGACCCTCGGTCGGCAGATGCGGGCGGTCGCGCAAAACCGCCGTGGCTCGGCCCTCGTCGGCATCGACGTGGACCGCGTGTACCTCATCGCGTTCGGCGTGTCGTGCGCGCTCGCCGCCGTCGCGGGCGTGCTCATCAGCGTGCTGCTCTTCGCGTCACCGACCGTGGGGCTCGTGTTCGGCCTCAAGGCGTTCGCGATTATCGTGATGGCGGGCCTCGGCAACCTCACGGGCGTGCTGTGGGCGAGCGTCGTCCTCGGCGTGTCCGAAGCGTTCGTGCAAACGTACGTGGCGGGCGGCGGCGGTTGGAGCGACGCGGTGTTCTTCCTCTTGATCTTCGTGACGCTCGTCGGACGCTCGTGGAACTTCCGCCTTCGGAGGGCTGCGTGAGCGGCTCTACCTTGCCCGGCAAGCCGAGGCGGTCGCCGTGGGCGTCCGCGCGCGGCCTCGTGCCGCTCGGCGTGTTCTTCGTGCTCGCCTTGGTCTTTCCGTTCCTGCCCTTCGGAGACCGCGCGGAGTTCCTGCTCCAGATCGCGTACTTCACGATGGTGGCGGCGATCTTGGCGCTCAGCTGGGACATCCTGGCGCGTTCGGGGCAACTGTCGCTCGCGCACGCCGCCTTCTACGGCCTCGGCGCGTACTCCTTCGCCCTGTTCATGACGAAGCTGAGCTTCTCGTGGATTCCGGCGATGCTGCTCGCCGGGGTGGTCGCGTCACTCTGCAGCCTCGTGCTCGGCGCGGTGACGCTGCGCCTCAGCGGAATGTACTTCGCGATCGCGACGCTCGCCTTCACGGAAGTCGTGCGGACCGTGATCCAGAATCTGCCCGAAAGCTTCGCGGGCGGCGCGAACGGCCTGCTCGTGCCCGCCATCCTCGGCGGAAATTCGCGCGCGCAGTTCTACGCGGCGTTCGCCGTGCTCGTCGTGACGGTCCTCGCGAGCCTCTGGGTGCGCTTCTCGCGCCTGAACTACGCGTTCGCCGCGATTCGTCAAGGCGAAGAGGTCGCGCGGGTGCTCGGCGTGAACGTCGTTCGCTTCAAGCTCCTCGCGTTCGCCGTGTCGAGCTTTCTCGCCGCCTTGGCGGGCGTGCTGTTCGCGGGCAAGACCTTCTTCATCTCGCCCGGCGACACCTTCAGCCTCGCGACGAGCATCGCGCCGCTCACGACGAGCATCTTCGGCGGGCTGTACACCACCCTCGGGCCGGTACTCGGCGCGACGGTGCTGAGAGTCGCCGAGGAAGGGCTTCACACGTACGTCAAGAACGGTTACCTCATCGTGTACGGCCTCGTCCTGATGGCCTCGATCCTCTTCATGCCCAAAGGCCTCATGGGCTTGTTCGGGCGCGGAAAGGGAGGCAACGCGTGACGGCGGGCCCTCTCGCTCCCCGCGCCGCTCCTCTCGCGAACGCGGGAAGCCCCGCGGTTCTTCGTGCGCAGGGGCTCTCGAAGCGCTTCGGGGGACTCCTGGCCGTGTCGAACGTCTCCTTCGACCTCTTTCCGAGCGAGATTCTCGCGATCATCGGGCCGAACGGCGCGGGCAAGACGACCTTGCTGAACCTCTTGTCGGGCGTGTACCGTCCTTCGGCGGGCCGCTTGGAAATCGGCGGGCAGGACGTCACGAACCTCTCGATGGAAAAGCGCTGCCACCTCGGCCTCGGGCGAGCCTTCCAGATCGTGCGACCCTTTCCGGAAATGACCGTGTTGGAAAACGTCACGGTCGGCGCGCTCTTCGGAAAGCCCGGCACGAAGCTCGCCGAGGCGCGCGAGCGCGCGTACACCTTGCTGGAACGCACGGGGCTCGCGCCGCACGCCGAGAAGTCCGCGCACGACCTCAACTTGCTTCAGGACAAGCGCCTGGAAGTGGCGCGCGCCCTCGCCACGAATCCGACGGTGCTGCTGCTCGACGAAGTCATGGCGGGCCTGCGTCCCGGCGAGGCGACGGAAGCGGTGGAGCTCGTGCGGGGGGTGCGCGAAAGCGGCGTGAGCGTCTTGTTCATCGAGCACATCATGCCCGTCGTGCGTGACCTCGCGGACCGCGTCGTCGTGATGGACGCGGGCACGGTCATCGCGGGCGGTACGTACCAGGAGGTCGTGCGTGAGCCGCGCGTGGTCGAAGCGTACCTCGGCGGGGAGGTGACGGATGCGACTGACGATTGAGAACCTCAAAGCCGGGTACGGCAAGGTGCAAGTGCTGTGGGACGTGTCCGTCACGGTCGAGCCGGGCGAGTTCGTCGCCGTGATCGGCGCGAACGGCGCGGGCAAGACGACGACGCTGCGCGCGGTGTCCGGCATCGTCAAGCCGACGGGCGGGCGGGTAACGCTCGGCGGAACGGACCTCGCGCGCCTCTCGCCGACGCAAATCGTGAAGCACGGCCTCGGGCACGTGCCCGAAGGGCGCGAGCTGTTCGGCTTCATGACCGTGCTGGAAAACCTCGAACTCGGCGCGAGCGTTCGCGCGGAAGCGAAAGCCAAGAAGAGCGAGACCCTCGAGCACGTCCTGACGCTCTTTCCTCGTCTCGCCGAGCGACGCGCGCAACTCGCCGGCACGTTGTCGGGCGGCGAGCAGCAGATGCTCGCCGTGGGCCGCGCCCTCATGAGCCGCCCTCAAGTGCTGCTCGTGGACGAACCGAGCCTCGGCCTCTCTCCCCTGTTGACGCACACGGTGTTCGGCGCCCTGAAAGAAGTCAACCGAGAGGGCGTCGGCGTTCTGCTCGTGGAGCAGAACGTGCTGCAAAGCCTCAAGCTCGCGTCACGCGCGTACGTTTTGGAAAACGGCCGCGTCGTGAAGCAAGGGCTCGCGGCGGACCTCTTGAAGGATCCGGGAGTGCGAGAAGCGTACCTGGCGTTGTAAAGAACGACCGCGGAAAGGTAACGAAAGGCCCCGAACGAAACCGTTCGGGGCCTTTCGTTATCACTCATTTGTCTGGACGACTTTTCAAAAGCCCGAGTTTATGAAGATTTCGCCCTTGCGGAACCGGGGTGGGGACCCTATAGTCCATCCAGCTCAAACTCAAAAGGAACGCGAGGACGCACGCGAAGAGCGTGTCTCGAACGGCGTTTTCTCGTTTCGATCCCCAAGGAGTGCCGTGAAGAAAATGCGTGCTGCCGGTGTCGTCGTCTTGTCCCTTGCTCTCGCCGCGTGCGGTCAGCAAGGCCCCTCGTCTTCCATCTCGTCCGGTGACGTGCAAGCGCAAGGCGTTCAACAAAACCAAGGGCGTTACCTCGTGGGCTTCAAGCGCGGCGTCGGCGTCGACCGTGCCGCCATCAGCCGCGTGGGCGGGCAGATCACGCAAGAGTGGCGCGAACTCGACGCGGCCGCCGTTCGCCTTCCCGCCGCCGCCCTCAACGGCTTGCGCAACAATCCGAACGTCGAATACGTCGAAGATGACGTGATTCGCTACGCCCTCGGCAAGCGCAGCGTCGTTTCCGATGGCAAGCCGAGCGCGAGCGCGCCGAGCGCGACCCCGAGCGCCACGGCGACCGTCGGTCCTTGGACGGCGAGCGGCGAGTTCACGTGGGGCGACAATGCCTTGAACGTGCAAACGCTGCGCTCGTCGGGCTACACGGGCTTCAACGCCACGACGAGCGTCGCCGTGTGCGTCGGCGACACGGGCATCGACGGGACCCACAAGGAGTTCGCGGGCAAACTCAAGGGCTATCAGAACTTCATGGGTGACGGACGCAACGATCCGAACCAGCTCAACGACGTGTCGCACCACGGCACGCACGTCAGCGGCACGATCTTCGCGCAGTACAACGTAGGGTCGGCCGGGCTTCAAAGCGGCATGGACGCGAACGGCGTCGGCGGCGTCGCTTCAGGCGTGAACCTTTACATGGCGCGCGTTCTCGGCGACGACGGCAGCGGTTCGTCGAGCGGCATCATCAACGGCGTGAACTGGTGCGTTTCTAAGCTCAAGAGCCAAGGCGGTCCCGAAGGACACGTCGTCATCAGCCTCTCGCTTGGCAGCAGCCGTGGCAGCAAGACCGAGCAGCGCGCCTACGACTCCGCGTACAGCAAGGGCGCCCTCATCATCGCGGCGAGCGGCAACGACGGCGGCCCCATCGGCTACCCCGCGAACTACACGTCCGTCGTGGCGGTCGGCGCGATCGACGATCACGCGAACCTCGCGTCGTTCAGCAACTTCGGCGCGGATCAAGAGCTCGTCGGACCGGGCGTGGCCGTCCTGAGCTCGGTGCCGACCGGCACGGGCCTCGCGGCCAGCGCGAGCGCCACGGGCGTCACGGCGTACACCAGCGTCCTCGCCGCCGAGTTCGCTGCCAAGGGAACGGTCGCGAACACCGCGATCGTCGCGACGAACTCGGCGAACAACGAGCTCTGCGGCGTCGGCACGACGGACGCGAACCTCGGCGGCAAGATCGCCCTCATCGCGCGCGGCACCTGCTCGTTCGAGGAGAAGGTCAACAACGCCGTCTCGAGCGGCGCGAAGGCCGTCATCATCTACAACAACGCGGCGGGCGACCTCGGCATGACGCTCAACGTGCAAAAGACCGTCCCGGTCGTCGGAATCACCCAACAAGACGGTCAGAACACCCTCGCCGCCATCAACGCCTCGGCCACGAAGAGCACGCCGGGCACCGTGAGCATCACGAGCGCCGACTACGAGTACTTCGACGGCACGAGCATGGCGACGCCGCACGTGTCGGCCGCCGCCGCGCTCGTGTGGGCGACGAAGCCGACGTACAGCAACGCGCAGATTCGTTCGCTGCTGCAATCCACCGCGACGGACCTCGGTACGACCGGCAAGGACAACAACTTCGGCTACGGCCTCGTGAATCCCCTCAAGGCGATCAACACCAACTGACGTCCTGACGACCGAACAAGAGCGAGAGGGTCTTTCGTGGCCCTCTCGCTCTTCTTGTTCACGACTTGCACTGAGCCAAAACGCGCAGGTGAAGCGCGGGGTTCGCCGCCTATCCTGATCGCTATGACCTTCTCGTTCGAAGAGCGCCTCGATCGCTACGCCGACGTGCTCGTGCGCGTCGGCGTGAACCTCCAGCCCGGCCAACGTCTGCTGCTGGGCGCGGACCTCACGGCCGCGCCCCTCGCCCGCTTGATCGCCAAGCACGCCTACGCCGCCGGATCTCCCCTGGTGAACACGGTGTGGGACGACGCGGAAACGACGCGCACGCGC
The DNA here is from genome assembly GCF_003217515.1 of Deinococcus yavapaiensis KR-236. NCBI lineage: Bacteria > Thermotogati > Deinococcota > Deinococci > Deinococcales > Deinococcaceae > Deinococcus > Deinococcus yavapaiensis. The sequence goes on from NZ_QJSX01000014.1 coordinate 9,855, forward strand.
TTGCTGCACGCGTCACCCGACACGCTCGCGGAATTTCCCGAGTGGCAGGCGCGCTTGTGGCGCGAAACCGCCGAGCGTGGCGACGCCTACTTGTACGTGAAAGCCGACGATCCCGGTCTGCTCGCCGACATCCACCCCGACCTCGTGGACCGTGACCGACGCGCTCGGCAAACCGCGTTGCGCCCGTTCTCGCAGCTTTTGCGCAAGAACGCGTTCGCGTGGTGCCGCGCCGCGTCGCCGAGCCTTCCGTGGGCGACGCGCGTCTTTCCCGACTTGCCGCCGCAGGCCGCCTTGGAGCGCCTGTGGAACGACGTCTTTCAGGTGACTCGCGTAGACGAACCGGACCCCGTCGGGGCGTGGTGGGCGCACACGAACGAGTTGGAGAGGCGGGCGAACGAACTCAACGCCCGTCGTTACCGCGCCGTGCACTTTCGAGGTCCCGGCACCGACTTGCAAGTCGGGCTCGCCGATCGGCACGTGTGGGTGGGCGGCGCGTCGCTCACGCCGTCGAACGTGCCGTTCGCTGCCAACGTCCCCACCGAGGAAATTTTCACCTCGCCGCATCGTGAGCGCGTGCACGGCACGGTTCGCGCCACGAAACCGCTGGCGTTGTCCGGAACGATCGTGGAAGGCATCGAGATGCGCTTCGAGGGCGGGCGGATCGTGGAGGCGCGCGCTTCGCGCGGCGAGGAAGCCTTGCGCCGCGCCCTCGATACCGACGAGGGCGCGCGCTTCCTCGGGGAAGTCGCGCTCGTGTCCGCCCGGTCGCCGGTGGCCGCGACCCGCACGCTCTTCCTCGACACCTTGTACGACGAGAACGCCGCGTCCCACATCGCGTTCGGCGCGTCGTACGGCGAGAACTTCGAGCGGGGCAACGACCTCACCTTGGCAGAGCTCGCGGCGCTCGGCGCGAACGACTCTCTCACGCACGTCGACTTCATGGTGGGCGACGAGAACGTCGACGTGGACGGACTTCGCGAGGATGGAACACGCGAAGTCCTGCTTCGTGACGGAGACTGGGCGTTCTGATTCGCCGTCCTTGAACACGAGGGCCTCGCGCGAGACGCACAGATCTCGGAGGTTCGCGTGCCGCCTTCTCGGTTCCAGGTGTCTCGCCGCCCGTCAGGGTCACGAGGTGCCAAAGGCCGAGCCCATCAAGCGGACCGGTGATGTTGGCGCTCGGTTCCCGGGTGCGTCAAGGCGCGGCCTTCTCGCCGAAGGCCGCGCGTCCGCTCAATCCTTTCGGCTCACGCCGCGCGAAACGGCCGCCGCCGCCAAACCGCCCGCGAAGTACCACGTGACCGTCAGAAGTTGCGTGAACGGCGACCGCGCGTCGGGTTGCCGCCCCAATCCGAGACGATGCGGCAGGAACACCGCGCCGAGGCCCGCCGCGAGGCCGAGGGCAGCGCCGCGCGTCCACGTGCCCCGCGGCGAACCGACGCTCACGAGAGCGTAGTACAGCGAGTTCGACACGACGTCGCCCAGCATGGCCGCGCGGTACAAGTCCTCGCCGTGGGGCGGCTCGGCGCCGACAGCCGAGATCGTCTTTTCCAAGCCGCGCTCCCCGATCACGTCCATGCGTGGAGCGTGCGGCACGGCGCGGCGCACGCCCTCGTTGAGCAGCGTGACGGTGAGGGCTCCGGCAAGACCGCTCGCGAAGCCTTTCAAAGTGCCGTTCTTGTCGTTGTGCATCGTGACCTCCTCTCGCTTCTGCATACTCCACGCGGCGAGGCGTCGTGCCCTGTCTGAAGAAGCGCTCATCATCGCGGGGGCGGTTTACAGCCCATCGTGATCTGGAACCACGTTCATGGTGGAGGGCCAACAAGAAGCGCATTCCCTTTTCCGTCGAGGCGAAGGGACGTTCCGGCATTTCCCGCTCGACTTGAGGAGTACGACTGCACGACCGGCATCGGAAGCCCGAAGGCGAACACGATCGTTCCGTCCTTGCAACGCACTAGCGCAAGAGCCTCTTCAAAGTTCCTGCGCGTTCGGTAGGCTGTCGTATGAACGTGTCTTTCCTCATTCGTTCGACGACGCCCGGTGACGCGCCCGCGTTTCACGCCGTGATGATGGCCGCCGGGATGGATCCGCGCAGCTCATGGACTCGCACGACGGTCGCGCAAGTCGAGTGGTCCCTCGTGAACCACGGGGGCTTCGTGGCGATTTCGGGTGAGCGCGTCGTGGGCTGCGTCGGTCATCGTCCGGACGGCCCCGCCACGTTGACGCTCAACAAGCTCGCCGTGCTGCCCGAGGCGCGTGGATCGGGCGTCGCGCGGGCGCTCGTGGCGGCGGTCGAGGAGGTCGCGCGCGAGCGGCACTTCGAGCGCGTCCTGCTCGCCGTGAGTCAATTCAACCTCTCGGTGATCGGCTTTTACGAGAAGCTAGGGTACGCGGTGAACGGCGCGGCGACGTACGCCTTCGCCAGTCCTCTCAGCCCGCCGCCCGTCGTGATGACGAAGCAAATCGACGCGCGCTGAAGGTGAGCGACAGGGCGGAGGCCCCGCGGCCGACAAGCGGTTCGTCACACGCTCACGAGGCCGCGCCGCACGCCTTCCCGTAGAGCGGCGGCACGACTGGACACCCCGAGTTTCGAGTACAAGGCGCTCAAGTGGAACTTCACGGTATTCTCGCTGATGTCGAGCTTGGCGGCGATGCGCTTGTTCGGATCCCCATTGGCGAGAAGCACGAGGACGTCGCGTTCACGCGGAGTGAGCGGCTCGATGTCGACAAAGTCGCCACTCGCCCGTTCGAGCGTCGTCACCTCCGCCAGCGAAACGTCGGCGAGTTCGAGCGGCAAGACGGCAAGGCCGACGAAGGCCGACGCCAACCCCGCCGAGAGTTCCTCGGCGGTCGCGTCGAACGGCAGGAGAGCCCAGCCGGACGGGCGAAGCGTGCGGACGAGCGCGAACGTCTCCTCGTCGGCGCCGAGCACCACGAGGGCGGGCGGCGGCAAGCTCGGCAGCACCTCGACGAGCCGCGCGAACGCCGCGTCCACCACGAGGACGTCCGCACCCGGAGCGGCGTCGAGGTCCAGCGGGGACGCGAGCTCTCCGACGATCTTGGCGTTCGGCAGCAAGGCGCGCAACTCCGCGCGCACCGACGGTGACGCCGCGCCGATCAGTACGCGCGCGCCCGCGTCCGTCACGCCGCCCTCGCCTCACGCAAGCGCACCACGACGCTGGACGTCGCGCCGCCCCGCCACACGTCCAGCGTCAACTCGCCCGCCGCCGTGAGGTACGCCCGAAGCGCTTCGGGATGAGGCAGGAGTTCGCCGTTCGCCGCGAGAATCACGTCGCCCACGCGCAATCCCGCTTCCCGAGCGGCGCTTGCGTTCTCCACGAACGTCACGATCACGACGCGACGTCCGTCGAGTCGCGCGCTCGCCGCGCCCACGCCCAACTTCACCTTCGGCGCGTCGAGGTTCGCGAGCCAAGCGTGCGCGACATGCGCGGGCACCGCCACGCCGAGACGTCCGCCCCACACCATGCTGTTCACGCCGATCACTTCACCCGAGGCGTTGACGAGAGGTCCGCCCGAATTGCCGGGCGCGAGGCGAACGTCGCTTCGCACGAATTCGCGAGGTGCGCGCCCGAACCTCACTTCGCCGAGCCCGCTCACGACGCCGTGGGTCAGCACCCACGGACGGCCCCACGGGTGGCCGAGCGCGAACACGAGCTCTCCGAGGCGAAGCGCCCTCGAGTCTCCGACGCGCACGAAAGGCAGAGAAGCCTTCGTCTCCAGCAACGCGAGGTCCAGGGCAGGATCGCTCGCCACGACACGCGCTTCCATCCACGAGCCGTCCTCACGTGCGAGCTTCACGTCGTTTCGTCTCGCGACCACGTGATGATTCGTCAAGACGCGCACGCCCGACGGTGAAACGCTCCACACGAACGCGCCGCCGTGACCACGTCCGGACCGCACGTGCAGCACGGACGCTTTCAAGTCGTCGAGCCACTCCGGCACTTTGGGAATCGACGCGAAAGGCATGCTCCTCACCGCTCCCTGGCACCCAACGTCACCTGCACGCCGAGAGGTTGGCCGCCGCGCAGCACGCCGAGCACGACCGTTTCGTTCGCGCCGCTCGTCACGCGCTCCATGAGCGCTCCCCCGGAGTCGAGCGCCTCGCCGTTCCACGTCAGCAAGACGTCTCCGAGCAGCAGGGCGGCGGCGGCGGGACTGCCGCTTTCGACGCCCAGCACGAGCAAGCCCACGTTGCCCGTTTCGAGCTTCACCTCTTGGATGTTCACGCCGAGGAAGCCGCGCGGCGTCGATCCGTGCGCCGACAAGGACGTCGCCACCTCCATCGCTCGGGCAACGGGCACCGCGAGAATTTCGCCGCGCGACACGCCCGCGTTCACCAAACCGACGAGGGCGCCGCGCGCGTTCACGAGCGCGCTTCCCGAGAAGCCCGGGTAAGGCGCGGCGTCCGTGCGAATCCACACGCCACGACCGCTCGAACGGCGCCTCGGCCCGCGCGGCGCTCCGTGCGCCTCACCGCTCACCACGCCCGACGAGACCATCGGCGATCCCCCGGGCTTGGCGACCGCGAGGACGATGCTTCCAAGGCGCGCCGCTTCCCCGACGTCGATCGCCGGGGCGTTCAGACCGCTCACCTTCACGAGGGCGAGGTCCGTTGCCGCGTCCCGTCCCGTCACGGTTCCTTCCAGCCGCTCACCTTCCCACTGCACCGTCACCGTGTCGCTCATCAGGACGTGCTCCACCGTGAGGACTTCGCCGCTTCTCACGACGACACCGCTGATGGGTCGGCTTTGCGCTCCCCATACGGTCACGACACTCTTCAAGGCCGTTTCGGCCGCGTCTGCCAGTGCGTTCGAAAACGCCGTCACATCGAAGTCGTTCATGAAGTCAGTGTGCGCTCCGAGGAGCGGCGGCGCCTCACCTGTTCGGGCGGGCCACGGCTCTTGGCCATCCGAAGCCTCGAAGCGGTAAGCGAACGCCCGGAGCAACAGCAGAAATGGCTGTTGCTCCGGGCGACATTTGTTGGGAAGGAAGGTCTGGAGTTACTTCACGAGGCGCTTGTTGGCCCGAGCGATGGAAATGAGTTCGCCGACCGTGTATCCGCCGTACAGCACCTCATTGCGGGCGCGGTCCACGGTGATGCTCGGAACAGGGTCGCGCACACCCTCCACGCTCATTTCCCAGCCTTCGGGCGTTCCGTCCACAACTTCGCCGATGGTTAGAATGCGCTGCTTTTGCATAAGACCAGCTTAACTCGATGTGACGCGACGTAGGTGAGGCGAAGCGCCGAGGGAGAGCAGAAACATGAGCGCCCCGCTTCCGGAGAACGTCAAGGCAACGTCACGTGTACAGCCGGGGTCGGGCTCGACGGGGAAGCGACAGGAACACGCGCGCACTTCTCGAAGTCGAGGCTCACTCCTGGCGAGGGTCACGCTCCAGCAACTGCTCGAGCAGCTGCCGCAAGCGCACCGTGTCTTCGTGCTCTTGCGCGCCCCGCACTTGCGCGGCGGCCGCGAACAGAGAGTGCTCCATACGCCGAGACGGAATGAACGCCAGTGGCGTCACCAAGAACAAGATGCCGCTCAGCCACGGCGACACGAACGCCAGCACGGCCGCCAACGCGTATCCGAGCACCATCAGTCCCTGCCGCCGCGTCACCATCCGCACTACCTCGGGATCCAAGTCCGGATGCGCGAGACGGCCCGGCGCGAGCGCGTACAACACGTTCACGAGGCCGACCAAGGTCGCGGCCGTCAAGTTGAGCCCGAACACCATGTGTACGAGCGGCACGCTCGGGTACTCGCCGAGCGCCCCCGTCGAGAAAGGCACGAGCGCGACGAGCAGCAAGTACAGCAATCCCGTGGACGTGAAGACGAGGTCGCTGCGCCGCAAAAGCGCGTGGTAGTACTGGTGGCCCGTCCACAAGACGCCCAGCGTGAGGAAGCTCACCGCGTAACTCACGAGACTCGGCAACACCTCCTGCAGATGCTCCGGAATGTCGGACACGGCCAAGCCGGAGGGAAGGTGCACCTCGAGGACGAGCAGGGTCATGGCGATGGAGAACACCGCGTCGGTGAACGCTCCGAAGCGTTCGGTGGACAAGCCCAGGTCTTCGGGTTCGGCCTGTCCGCTGAAGGCGAAGCGGCGAACGAGGCGCATCAAGCGTGGCCTCCGCGTCGTGAACGCAGCGCGCAAACGTATGGCATACGTCACAGCTTACACGCCCCTCACGCGCCGACGTGCCGTTCGAGGGCTTGACGGGTCGCTCGCCGCGCGGGTCTTCGCAGGAGCGCCCGTCACGAGCGGGGTGGGGGATGCGAGCAGAGTTCAGCATGACCGCGTCACGTCCGGAGGTGCGTACGATGCCGCCGAGACCGTGAAGCGCTGCTTGAGGCTCGAAGCGTGTCCGAGCTCAGGTGAGCCGCGACGACCACTCGCCGGAACCTTGCTGTCGGGCCTTGACCGCCGACGCCGCTTCTCCAAAGCTAGAGGTGATCACGCCGACTCGGCGTTGCCGACTTCTCGAACGCTTCATGCAAGGCGCGGACTTCCCGTGCAATCGGCGTGGCGAAGTCAGGCGAGCGTGACGTGAAGACCGAGGGTGGCGGCGAGGCGCGTCAATGCGAGGCGAGTGCTGTCGAATCCGTCCGTACCCGCGCGTGTGATGGTGATGGTCGAGACTTCGACACCTCGAAGGTTGCGCGTGGTGTTGAAGGTCCAATCGGCTTGGTCGAGCTCGGACACGAAGTCGGCGTGGGAGTTGAGCGCACCAAGCTCTTCGGAGGTGTGCTTCCGCGTGAAGATCAGCGTGACCACGCCTCACGGTAGGCGTCCGAGAATACTTCGCCCTATGAACTTTCCGACACGCGCGTCGCAGGACAAACGTCGTCGCTCGTGGATACGCAAAGCCCACGCGACGTGGCGTGGGCGGTGACCGTCCTTCACTCGGGACGGGATGGTCGACTTGTGGATGATTCAGTGTACCTGTTTTCCAGGGCAGGTCAGCGCGCTCGGCCACCGCCGCACCGACTCGTGCGTGAGGGCAGGGCGCGGCGGTCGTTCCTGCCCTCGCGCTCCCCTCGAAGGCCGAGCATGCGGGACTAATATGGAGCCATGCTCGACCTGCCCTACCGGCTCGGCTTGACGGCCCCGGTCATTCAGGCGCCCATGGCGGGAGTGCAGGACCACCGACTCGCCGCGGCCGTCAGCGACGCGGGCGCGCTCGGCTCGCTTCCCGCGGCCATGCTCGATCCGGAGGGTCTGGAGCGGGAACTCCGCGCGTACCATGAACTCAGTTCCGGTCCGCTCAACGTCAATTTCTTCAGCCACACACCGACCGAGCCTGACCTCGCGCGCGAGGCTGCCTGGCGAGCCGCGCTGCAACCGTATTACGAAGAGTTCGGGGTCACCGCCGAGCCGTCCTCGGGGTCCGGTCGGCGCCCGTTCGATGGGGCGGCGGCGGACGTACTCGAAGCGTTCCGGCCTGCTGTGGTCAGCTTTCATTTCGGTCTGCCTGCTCCCGAATTGCTCGCCCGGGTGAAGAGTTGGGGCAGCTTGGTGTTCTCCTCGGCCACCACCGTCGACGAGGCGGCGTGGCTGGAGGCGCGCGGGGTGGATGCGGTGATCGCCCAGGGCCTGGAGGCCGGTGGACACCGCGGCATGTTCCTCGACCGTGACGTCACGACGCAGGTCGGCACCTTCGCGCTCCTGCCCCAGATCGCTCGGACGGTGGGTGTTCCCGTTCTCGCCGCAGGCGGCATCGTCGACGCGCGAGGCTTGACGGCGGCGAAGGCCCTCGGGGCCAAGGGGGTCCAGATCGGCACCGCCTTGCTCTGCACGAACGAGGCGACGACGAACTCCGTGTACCGAGCGGCGTTGCTTTCACCGTCGGCGAGGCATACGGCGCTGACGAACGTGTTCTCCGGGCGTCCGGCACGCGGCATCGTCAATCGCGCGATTCGTGAGCTCGGTCCTTTGAGCGACGTCGTGCCGGCGTTTCCCCTGGCAACGTCCGCTCTGGGGCCACTTCGGGCCGCCGCGGAGGCGCTGGGCCGAAACGACTTCACTCCCTTGTGGTGTGGCCAGAACGCCGAGGGTCTGCGGCGCGCTTCGGCAGCGGAGGTGATACGCGACTTTCTGGAAGCGTGGCACGAAGGTTGATTCGTCAAAGCGCTTCATGACTGCCCTGACGACAAACGAAGCGCGCCTCGACTCGCCCGAATTCGATAGTCTTTCGGCGCGTTTTCCCGTTCCACGCGAATCACGAGGCGAGAGCACGGCCCTGGCTGTGGCTTCGCTATTTTATTTCTCGTCGTTTCGAGATGTCGCCGTTGGCCTCATGCTGCGTGAGCACGTTTTCGAGGTGAGGCGGTCGATGATCGGCCTCGGCGATCAGGAGGGGTCGCCTTTTGAAGGAAGCGATATTTTTCGCTTCCTTCACAGATCGTTTATGTAAGACTCATGGTATGGATCTCGTCGACTTCGAAGCCGCTGGAGCGTTCGGTCTCGAGGGAGGCTGACGTGACCGCCACCGCCCGCCGAATCGTCCGTCTCGATACGTACGAACCCGAAGAGACCGACATCCTCACCATCTACCTCGCCGCGCTCGACATTCGTCAAGCGACGCTCGACGAACCTCACCACGTGTGGGCGATCACGTCTCTGGGCCGGGAGCTTCGCATCACCGAATACGGCTATCCCACTCGGGAGGCAGCCATCGCGCACGCCGCGCACCTCGTCGTCGGCGTCCGCGCCCATCTCGAGGCGTGCTTCGCCCGCGAATTCAATCTCGATTTAATCGAGAACCGCGAACTGAATTGATCGCCCGCCTCTCGGCGTACCGCACGACGGCGCGGAAAACCTCCTGCCAGCCTTGACGGCATGACGACGACTCAGTGCGAACTCCACAAGCCTTTCGCGGCATTGACACGCCGTTCGAGCCCTTCGGACCTCAGGCGAGCGTGCCTCGGGCGACCGAACGCTCCAGGCTTGGCGAGGGTGGCGCGAGACGCGTCTCGGCCCCGCTCTCGGTGCGTGGCGTGGCAAAGAAGAACGCGAGCGCCAGCAGGACGTACACCGTGATGAGCAGGACGCCCTCGAACCACGTGGTCTCCCCGTCGCGGGTGATGCTGTTGACGATGAGCGGCACGGCGAAGATCGCGAAGAGTTCCAGGGGGCTGCCGAACACGAGGTTCATCGGGTGCCCGATAAAGTACGACACGATGACCAGCAGGGGCGCCGTGAGAAGCGCGACTTGAATGGTGGCGCCCACAGCGATACTGATGGCAAGGCCGATGCGTCCTTGCCGCGCGAAGTACGTGGCGCCCACGTACTCGGCGAAGTTTCCGACGATGGCCAGCACGACGATGCCAAGGAAGAACGGCGTGAGCCCCAGGGCTTCCGAGGTCGCTTCCAACGCGCCGGACACCAGCTCCGCCTCGACTGCCACGAAGACCGTCGCCACGACGAGCACAAGCACCGAGCGGCTCAGCGGCCACACGGGACCGTGATGGGGCGCGTCGTCCTCCAAGCTGAAGACGTCGCGGTGCGTCACCAAGGTGTACACGAGGTTCAAGAGATACACGAGAATCAGCACGACGGCCACGCCGAGGCTGAGGTACTCGTCGAGGTTCGCGAGGGCTCCCGTGCTGGGCGCGGCGAACGCGCCCGTGCGCTCGGTGTAGTCGTAGATGGCGGGCAGCACGAGCGCGAGGACGAGCAGGACCAGCATGCTGGCGAGTTGCTGCGCGCCTTGTCGGTTGAACGTCTGCCGTGGCCGCCCGACACTGCCCGCCAGCACCGCGAGCCCGAGTCCGAGCAGGGCGTTACCGATGATGGAGCCCGTGATCTGCGCCTTGACGACGGCGGTATTCCCCGCAATGAGGACGAAGATCGCCAAGATGAGCTCGGCCATGTTGCCGAACGTGACGTTCAGCAGACCGCCGATGGTGGGACCCGCTACGCCCGCGATGCCCTCGGTGCCCTTGCGCATCCAATCCGCGAGGGGCACGATGCCGATCACGGCCGTCACGAATACCCACAAGGGTGGAGCGCGCACGACGTACTCCAGCACGAGCGACACCGGGACGAACGCCAAGAGTAGATTCATGAGCATGCGCCTAGCGTACCGGGCGAGGCGGTACTCACGCGCTTCGTTCATTGTTCACGTTCGACGTCCGCCTCGCCTCGTGCCCGTTTCACCGTCGGAAGAGCAGCGCCTCTCCGGCGGCCGCTCATGATTTCGGCCGACCCGTTCTTGGCGCTCTGGTTGTTTTAGTGATTCGCGAAAACGCTGCCATTCCCTAAAAGAACTCCCTCTGAGAGGAAGTCCTCTGCTGGTCGAGGCGGCGAAATTCGAACGTCCGATTCCTCCCACCCCAACTCGGACCAACCGCTTTCGGCTTCTGACGCCGTAGAACCGTCACAGGTAACGAAGGTACGCTTCCGGGTCCGCGAGGAACTCGCGCATGAGCCGCACGTGCTCCAGCTCTTCGTACACGGCTTCACGTACGCCTGACGCGTCGAACAACAGGATTTGCGCGGCCGGCAAGGCCAAAAGCATCGGCGAATGCGTCGCGATGATGAACTGCGCTTCCGCCCGTACGAGATCCTTCACGAGCGACATGAACGCCAACTGCCGCGAGGGTGACATCGCCGCTTCCGGCTCGTCGATGAGGTGAAGGCCGCCTGGCGTCAGTCGTGCTTGAAAGAACGCCAGGAAGCTCTCTCCGTGCGACCGAGCGTCCAAGCCGGGGCCGTATAAGGCGGTCAGTTCGCCGATGGCTCGACGATACGGAAAGGCCCGACGAGACTTCGAACCTTCTGCCGCTTCGATGCGCCGCACGTTCTCCTGGGCTTCGCTCAGCATGCGGTCGGCGCGACGCACGAAACCGAAGTAATCTTCAGCGCGCAGGAACAGACCGCGTCTCGTGCGACGCGACCAGGAGAGCCGCAAGTACGGTTCGAGTTGCACGGCGGCGTGAAGCGTGGGGTCATCCCCGGCTTCGTGGGCTCCCGCGGTGGGCAGTTCCGTCGCGCGCGCCAGCGCTTCGAGGAAGGTAGATTTTCCGCTGCCGTTCTCTCCGACGAGCAGCGTGACGGGTCGTGTCAGGGAAACGTCGAGGGCGTCCCGCACGAAGGACAGCGAGAAGGGAAACCCGTCCGGAAGCGGCTCGCCATCTGGGTTGAAGCGCAATCCGGTGAGGTGCATGTCTCACTGTACTTGTGAAGCGCGAACGGGGCGCAGGCGTGGCTCGACCCGACAAAGCGGCGCACTCCCGCGTCCGGAGGAGCAGGGAGCGGCACGCGACGAACAGAGTGCTCGTAGAAGACTTCGGATCCCCCTATAGTCACGACATGGAAGTCGAGTCGTTCTACCGTTACCTCACGCAGGCCCGCCGACGCCTCTGGACCACCCTGCGCACTTTGCCGGACGAGGACCTGTCGAAACCCGTTATCCCCACGGATGGCGCGCGCTGCATCAAGGACCTCGTGAAGCACGTCGCGGTGGTGGAGGACGGCTGGTTTCGAGGCGACTTGCTCGGCCAGCCCTTCGTGCTGGAGAGCTTCGGTCCCGAACCCAGGTCGGCTGACGAGTACTGGCACCACGAGACGGAGTCGCTGGAGTCGCTGCTCGCCTACTGGGAAGCGGTGGAGGCGGACACCCTCAAGCGCTGGCCGGACCTGATGGCCGTCGTCGCGTCGGGCCGCCGCGTCAAGGCGTTCGATGACCAGGATGTGACCGTTTCGGCAGACGAGGTGATGTGGCACGTCATGCAGCACGAGGTTCGCCATACCGCCCAGATCGTGCAGATGGTTCGTCTGCTTGGACACACCCCGCCCTCGCTGGACCTCGTGTTCCTCACCGCGCGTTGAGCCGAGCCCACGCGGCAACGCCGAGAAGAGCAAGCTCGATAGAATCGACTTCGACCGTCGTCAGTAGGAGGTTGCATGAACACGCCCGTACAGCTCGCGCCCAACCTGCACCAATTGTCCCTCGGTATGGTCAACGTGTTTTTGATCGAGCACGAGGACGAACTCGTCCTCATCGACACCGGCGTGCCGGGAAGCGAAATCCTCATTCTCGACGGAGTTCGCGCGTTGGGACGCCAACCGCAGCAGGTACGGCACATCATCGTGACGCACTTCCATCCGGATCACGCTGGTAGTCTCGCCGCCCTGAAGGAGCTCACGGGCGCGACGACGTACATGCATCCCCTCGACGCCCGCATCGTTCGTGAAGGCTTGTGGCGAGAGCGAGCCGTGATGCCCGCCCCGGGCTTCGAGGAGATGTTCGCTCAAGTGGTGATGGCACCTCAGGCGTTTCCGCGAACGGCGGTGGTGGACGTGGAAGTTCTCCCGGGCGAGGTCTTGCCGATCGCGGGCGGCTTGAAGGTGCTTCACGCGCCGGGCCATTCGGCTGGGCAGATCGCGCTGCTGTGGAGTGAGCATGGCGGCGTGCTGTTCGCGGCGGACGCCATGGGAAACATGCGAGGCTTGCACGACCCGATCTTGTTCGAGGATCTGGAAGCTGGGCGTGGAACGCAACGTGCGCTCGCCGCGTTGGCGTTCGAGGTGGCGACGTTCGGGCATGGAGACGCGATTCGTGAAGGTGCGTCGCGTGTGATCAGGGAGCGCTGGGGAGCTCCGGGAGCCGTTCCGGAAGCGTGAGGGCGGCAGACACGAGAAAGTCCGTGCGTTGGTTCATGACGGCCACCCTGCAAGGGGCGACGCGCGCGCACCGCACGAGGCTCGAGACGCGCAAGCTTCCAGCCAACCCGAGCGGGCGGGTTCCCGTCGCGCTTCGGCAACAGGCTCATTCGTCGGCACGTGCGCGAGGAGTGACACAAGGTGCTGGCACGCGGGAGTGGAGACGACGTACCGAATTCACGACCTGCGGCACACGTTCGTGACCCGACTGATCGAGGCGGGTGCAGACCCGAAGACGACGGCGGACCTGGTGAGGCTCACGTTGTCGCCGTACACGAGAGCCGAGACCCGGAAGCGGACGCTGTTGCTCTCCAAAGACGAGGAAAAGCAGGCGATCTGAGATTCGGAGGGGTATTGATGGGGTAGAAAACAAAAAAATCAGGAGGGGAAATTTCCCCTCCTGCTGCTGGTCGAGGCGGCGAGATTTGAACTCACGACCCCTACCACCCCAAGGTAGTGCGCTACCAGGCTGCGCTACGCCTCGCTTCGACGCGAAAGCAATGAATGCTTCGCTCCCAGCAAAGTGGAATATAGCCCAGCTCGCAACTCGGGTCAACCCCGGCGGCGCCTTTCGCCTTGGAGTATCCTGTCCGCCATGAGTCTTTCCTTTGAGCAGAAGTTGGCCAATTACGCCGAGCTCGCCGTGCGCGTGGGGGCGGGACTTCGGACCGGACAGCGCCTTCTCGTGCAATCTCCCGTGGAGTGCGCTCCGCTCGCGCGCGCGATCGTGCGCGCGGCGTACGCGGCGGGCGCGAGCTTCGCGGACGTGCGCTGGGACGACGACGACGTGGTGCTCGCGCGCTTCTCGATGGCGCCCGAGGCGTCGTTCGACACCATCAGCAAGTGGCGGGTGGACGCCGAGCTCGAAACGGCGGAGGCGGGTGGCGCGGTCATCAGTATTCGCGCGACGAATCCGAACTTGCTGGCGAACGTGGACTCGAAGCGGGTCGCGGCGCACCAGCGGGCGCTCGGCGCTTACCGCAAGCCGTACATGCAGCGCGTGATGACGAACAGCCTCAACTGGAACCTCGTGAGCGCTCCGATCGCGGCGTGGGCTCAGCGGATGTTCCCGGACGTGTCGCCCGAGGCGGCGGTCGCGGCTCAATGGGACGCGATCTTCGCGGCGACGCGCGCGGACCAGGAGAACCCCGTGGCGTTGTGGCGACAGCACAACGCGGATCTCAAACGCCGCAAGGACCTCTTGACCTCCAAGCAGTACCGCGCCCTGCACTTCAAGGGAGGCGAGACGGACCTCACGGTGGGACTCGCCGAGGATCACGTTTGGGGTGGCGGCAGCAGTCTCACGCCCGACGGCATCGAGTTCACGGCGAACATTCCCACGGAGGAAGTGTGGACGGCGCCGCACCGAGACCGAGTGGAGGGCGTCGTGGTGAGCACGAAGCCGCTGTCGTACAGCGGCGTCCTCATCGACGGCATTCGCATTCGCTTCGAGGGCGGGCGTGTCGTGGAAGCGACCGCGAGCAGCGGCGAGAGCGTCTTGAAGCAACTGTTGGAGACCGACGAGGGCGCGCGTCGTCTCGGCGAGGTGGCGCTCGTGCCGCACTCCAGTCCGATCTCGCGCTCGGGGCTGTTCTTCTATAACACCTTGTACGACGAGAACGCCGCGTCGCACATCGCCATCGGAAGCGCGTACCGCTTCAACGTGCAGGGCGGCGAGCACATGACGACCGAAGCGTTCGCGGCGAAGGGCGGCAACGACTCCCTGACGCACGTCGACTGGATGATCGGTTCGGCCGAGATGGACGTGGACGGCCTTCGCGAGGATGGAAGCCGGGAGCCCGTCATGCGCGCGGGCGAATTCGTGATCTGAACGGCGCGAACAGGCAAGGGAGGGTCGAGTTCGACCGTCCCTTGCCTGTTTCTTCATCTGGCCTCAGCACCTCCAGAAAACTTCCCGTCACGCTGAAGGCATGAAACACATGATGTTGGTATCGGCGTTCGCCGTCTTGACGAGTTGCATGGCGGTCGCCCAGGACGTTCGGCTCAACCGCGTCGCGGGCGGCCTTCAGCAGCCCCTCGACGTTCAAAACGCCCGCGACGGTTCGGGGCGCCTGTTCGTGGTGGAGCAAGGCGGTCTCGTTCGAGTGGTGCAAGGCGGGCAGGTGTCGAAAGAGCCGTTCCTCGACGTGCGCGACCTCACGCGAGCAGGGGGCGAGCGCGGCTTGCTGGGCCTCGCCTTCGATCCGAACTTCAAGGCGAACGGCCGCTTCTTCGTGAACTACACCGACGTGAACGGAAACACGGTCATCGCGCGGTACACGGCCAGAGGCGACCGTGCCGACACGAATTCCGCGACGGTCCTGTTGCGCGTCGCACAGCCGTACGCCAACCACAACGGCGGCGGCCTCGCCTTCGGACCGGACGGAATGCTGTACGCGGGCCTCGGCGACGGAGGAAGCGGCGGCGATCCCCAGAACAACGGGCAGAATCTCGGCAGTCTGCTCGGCAAGTTGTTGCGCCTCGACGTGAGCGGCGACCGCGTCGCCATTCCGAAGGACAACCCCTTCGTGAGCCGCGCGAACGCGAAACCAGAAATTTGGGCGTACGGGCTGCGCAATCCGTGGCGCTTCTCGTTCGATCGTCAAACCGGAGACCTTTTCATCGCGGACGTCGGTCAAAACCGTTTGGAGGAAATCAACTTCCAGCCGAGGAGCAGCAAGGGCGGCGAGAACTACGGGTGGCGCCTCAAGGAAGCGTCGGACTGCTTTCAGCCGCGCGCGAACTGCAATCGGGCGAGCCTGACCGACCCGATCTTGGAGTACGATCACGCTCAAGGCGTGTCGGTCACGGGAGGGTACGTGTACCGCGGCAAGAACGTCCCGAGCCTCGCGGGACGGTACGTGTACGGCGACTTCGGTTCGGGCGTCATCTGGGCGGCGACGCGCGGCGAGAACGGCAAGTGGACGTCTCGGCGTCTGCTCGACACCGATTACTCCATCTCGGCGTTCGGGCAAGACGAGGACGGCGAGTTGTACGTCGCCGATTACGGCTCGGGCAACTTGTACCGCTTCGCCAACCGCTGAGGACGGCGCTTCAAAACCGAGTGCCGTCCGTGAGCCAAGTCATGTACTCGGGAAGGCCCTTCTCGATGGGAAGCGCGACGATCTCGGGCACGTCGTACGGGTGGAGTTCGAGCAAGCGCGTCTCCAGAGCGTCGTACCGAGCGCGCGTCGTCTTCACGAGCAGCAACGTCTCGCTTTCCTCGGCCACTTCCCCTTCCCAGCGGTACACGGACTGCAAGCCCGGCAAGACGTTCACGCTCGCGGCGAGCCGCTCCTCGACAAGGGTTCGCGCCAGGTTGCGGGCGGCATCGGGCGGGACGGTCACGAGCACGACGATGGGCATGACAAGAAGATAACGCGAAACACCCCTCTCCCCGCGCGGGGAGAGGGGCCGCAGCGCACCTTCGCGCAAGAAGACGAATTACCGGTTCATGATGTGAATCGCTTGCTTGTGGACGTTCTCGGCCGCTTCCAAGATGCTCTCGGAGAGAGTGGGGTGCGCGTGGATGGTGAGGCTGATGTCCGTGACGGTCGCGGCCATCTCGAGCCCGAGGCCCACTTCGGCGAGAAAGTCACTGGCGTGCGGCGCGACGATGTGAGCGCCGAGCAGGAGGTCCGTGTCGGCGTCGGCGATCATCTTCACGAAGCCGTCGGTGTCGCCGAGCGTCATGGCGCGGCCCGACGCGGACAGCGGGAAGTTGCCGGTCTTGACGTTGTAGCCTTTGGCTTTCGCTTCGGCTTCCGTGAGGCCCACCCAGGCGAGTTCGGGCGTGGTGTACACGACGGCGGGAATCGCCACGACGTCCATCGCGCTCTTCTTGCCCGCGATGACTTCCGCCGCGACCAAGCCTTCCTTCATCGCCTTGTGCGCCAGCATGGGGTTGCCGACGACGTCCCCGATCGCGAAGATGTGCGGCACGGTCGTGCGCATCTCCTTGTCGACGGTGATGAAGCCGCGATCCGTCGTTTGCACGCCCGCCACGTCGAGACCGAGACCGCCGCTGCGCGGTCGACGTCCGACGGCGACGAGGACACGGTCGAACACTTCGACGCGCTTCTCGCCCGTTTTCACGTCTTCGAGTTCGACGTGCAGTTCGCCGTTCTTCTCGGTGTAGCCATTGGCTTTCGTGCCCGTCTCGATCACGATGCCTTGCTTGCGCAACACCTTGGCAAGTTCCTTCGCGGCGTCCGCGTCGGCGGCAGGCACGACTTGTGGCGCGAACTCGATGACTTTCACCTTGCTGCCGAGGTTGTTGTACACTTGCGCGAATTCGAGGCCGATGGCGCCCGCGCCGATGGCGAGCATGCGCGCCGGAACCGGGTCGGGCACGACGAGCGCGCCCGTCGAGTCCACGATTCGCTGCTGATCGACCGGGAAGGGAGGCAGCGCCGCCGATTCGCTGCCCGTGGCGACGATGATGTTCGAGGCGGTGACTCGCTTGTCGCCGACTTGCACGGTGTGCGCGTCGAGGAACGTCGCTTGTCCGACGAGGTGCGTGACCTTGTTCGCCTTGAACAAGCTTCCGACGCCGCCCGTGAGGCGTTTGACGATCCCGTCCTTCCAGCCGTTGAGCTTCGCGATGTCGAGCTTCATCTCGCCGAACGTGAGGCCGAAGTCCGCCGCGTGCTTGCTGGCGCGGATCTCCTCGCCCGCGTGCAGCAAAGCCTTCGTGGGAATGCACCCTATGTTGAGGCACACTCCGCCGACATTCCCCATTTCCGCGCACGCCACCTTGAGCCCGAGTTGCGCCGCGCGAATCGCGGCGTGGTACCCGCCCGGGCCCGCGCCGATCACCAAGACGTCGTAATCCATACGGAGCTCAGTGTAACGGGAAAGCATCGGCGGGAATTCTCGCCGACGCGACCATTGGAAGACCCTGAAGGCGCGACCCGTGAAGTCGACCAGCCTCGTCGGTGAATCAGGACGTCCGGCGAACCGGGAATTCGGCCGGAACGTGACGTCAAGGCTGTCCGAGCACTTCATCACGCTCGCCGCGAACAGAACGGCCGGAAGCCGCAACGACGCGTGCCGAACGCCATCCAGTTACAAGCAAGACGCGCGGAGCGTCATGCCGTTTCCACCCAGGCGATGCCTTGCGAGCTCACCACGGGGGGCGCCGCCAACATGGTGTCCTCGTGCGCGCGGATGTCTTGCAGGAACGGAAAGTCCGAGGGTCGCACCGGGACGGAGAACAAGGGCCGCACGGGACGTGTGGCGGCCCATTGGTGCGTCCACGCCTGCCCGCTCGGCAAGGACCTGGGAGGTTCGGCGTGAAACGCGTCACGCGTCAGGACGTACACGCACCCTTCTTTGAACGGGGACACCTTCAGCGCGTCCGCCGTGATCGAGAAGAAGTACCGTGTGGCGCCGAACTCACCCTGGGGATGCTCGAAGCGCACGGCGGCGTTCGCGAGCGTCATCGGGACGCGTTCACGGTCCAAGATCGCGAAGAACATCGACCACAACCCGTCGCTCGCCGCGTACACGGCCTCCTGGGCGCCGAACGGCGAGACGTCGCTCGCGCGACGTGGCTTCAACTCCGTCAGCCCCGACACTCCCGAGCCGTGCAGCAGCAAGCCTCGCGTGTCCGTCAGCCAGCACAGAAACGGCCACAGCGGCGTGACGTCGGCATCGGTCGGCCACGCTCCGAGATGCAGGGCGCGGTGAAGCACGCGCGTGAAGTGGCGATCGTCGGACGGCGGGAAGGCGGGGCGTTGAAGCCAAGGAGTGAAGTGCGTCGAGGGCATACGCTCGTTATACGGAAGTGCAACTTGAAACGGGCACGTCATTTTTGAGTTCAAACGTCGCTCGGGTCACTGGGCGTCAGACCGAGCCGAAGCGTGAACGCTCGCCGACCTTCGCCCGTGGCGTCCGATCGTGTCAAGACGTCGCGCCACAGCGCCTCCAGCGTCCGTTGAAGCGCCGCGGCCTCGGACGGAGTCAGGCGAACGGTCGACCACGAACTCCACAAGCCGAGCTCGTCGATGGGCGCCTGCGCGGTCACGGAGGGCGCGGTGGAGGTGAAGTCGAGGCTGACGTGCCCTTCGGTGGTTCGGTGCACGAGCGCGCCCCCGTTGGTGCTGTCCGGCCGTTCGTTGAGGTAGGCACGAACGTACGCCCGGGTGAAGCGTCGTTGCTCGTTTCGCTCGACGATTTCCCACG
This sequence comes from Deinococcus yavapaiensis KR-236, assembly GCF_003217515.1. Lineage (NCBI taxonomy): Bacteria > Thermotogati > Deinococcota > Deinococci > Deinococcales > Deinococcaceae > Deinococcus > Deinococcus yavapaiensis. The sequence goes on from NZ_QJSX01000014.1 coordinate 28,728, forward strand.
CCGCCTCCAGGTCCTCGAAACTTGTCGTGGCGAACGGCACGAAGAAGCGGTCGGCGGTGGAGCGGTAGTACTTCACGGGGCGTCCGCGCCGTGGTGACGTGCGGGCGACGTGCAGCAAGCCGAGGCGCGTGAAGCGCCGCGCGTGATACAAGGCGCGGCTGAGGGACGTGTTCGTTTCACGCGCGGCTTCCGTGAGAGTGCAGTCGCGCGCGAGGTACGGATGCAGGTGCGTGAACGACGACGGGTCCAGCAAGGCCTTGGCGGCGTCGGGGTCACGAATCCACCGCCAGGTGGAAGGGTCGGGCACCGCGTCTGGCATCCTCTCATCCTAGCTCTCCTGCTCGAAATCGAGGGACTTGGCGACCTCCCTTCGCGCTCGTCCCGCTCGAACCGAGCTTGGACAACCTTTTCATTGGTGCGAAGTGGGACGAAGCGCTCCATGTCCGCCGGGCTCGAAGTGTTGGGTCGGGGCCGAGCCTTGAGTGAATGCGAGCTACGCGCCGAGTTCCTGCAATGGGCGGGCGGCAGTGGCGGACGGTGAAGCGGGCGGCGTGGTTCGGCCGATTTCGTCAGTCGAGGTTCGTGCCGACGTCCACTTGGCGTTCAAGAAGCGGGCGTGCCGCCTGATCACCTTCAAGCGGCACGCCCCGGATACTGGGCCGTTGCGAGCGGCGCTCAACGGCCGTTGGTGCTGCTCTGCACCGCGGAACGGTTCGTGAGGGCACCCAGGTCCAGCAGGTAGTTGCCGTTGCTGGGCAGCATGATCGTCTGCACGCCCGGCGAGAGCTTCTCGGCGACCGTCAGCTGAATGATCTCGGGATTGGCCTTGAGGGCCTCACCTCGAAGCTTGAGCGCCTTCGATTCCCCTTCGGCGCGGGCGACGTTTGCTTTCGCTTCGCCTTCGGCCTCCACGACTTTGCGTTGCGCGGCGATGTTGGCTTGCTGAAGTCGGTTGCGTTCCACGGCGACTTGCTGTTCGGCCGTCTGCTTTTCCTCGATGGCCTTGGCGACCGATTCGGGAATGCGCAGTTCGCGCAGCAGCACCGAGTCGAGTTCGAGGTGGTTGCGTTCGAGCACTTCGCGAAGTTCTTCCGTGATGCGGGCTTCGACGGCTTGGCGCTGCGTGGAGATGATATCGGCGGCGTTGAACTGCCCGATGGCGTCGCGAACTTTCGAGCGGACTTGCGGACGAATCACGGTGATGATGTAACGCGGACCGAGTTGGCTGTGCAGCTGCGCGGCTTCGTCACGCTTCAAGCGGAACTGCACGGTGACGTCCGCGCTGATTCCCAAGCCTTCCTTCGAGCGCGCCTGAATGCTCTCGTCGGCGTTCGTTCCGTCCTCTCCGGTTCGTGACAAGGTGAGTTCCTGCAAGCGCGCGTCGTACAGAATGACGTTGTCCACGATGGGCGTGACGAAGTGAATGCCTTCGCTCAAAGGACGCTGTTTGACGCCGTTGAGCGCGCTGAACACGACGCCGACTTGACCGGCGGGAATGACGGTGAGCGACCCGCCGACGATCGTGACGATCACCCCAACGATCGCGAGTCCCCAGCCGAGGGCGCCGAAGGCGAGATTGCGTATCCGCGCGAAGATGGCCAACGCGATTCCTGCCACGACCAGCACGATTCCCAGATCAGCGAACATACACCATCATGTACGACTCATGGTCCGGTTTCGTTTCCTTCATCCAGGCAGGACAGGTGAAAGGCGGGCGGAACCAGACGTTCCGCCCGCCTTCGAAGGCCGGGTTACGGGGTTTGAATCGCCGCGAGCGGGTTGACGAGTCCGTTGCCGAAGAAGTTGTCGCGACCGTTAGGACCGAGGTCGGTGGCGGTGTCGGACAGCAACTTGCGCAGTTGCTCGTTCGTGAGGTTCGGCTTGGCCGCCCACACGAGGGCCGCCGCGCCCGACACGTGCGGCGTCGCCATGCTCGTGCCGCCGTAGTAGGCGTAATCGGCGGTCTTCACGGACAAGGAGCCCGTGGTGGACGCCGTCAGCGCTTGCAGCAACGCCTGCCCGTCGGCTTGCAGGATCGTCACGACGGGAATGCTCTTGTCGCTGCCCAAGTCCGCTCCGAAATCCCCGGCGCGGTTGTTGTAAATGATCGCGCCGATGGCGCCGCTGTTCACGGCGTTGGTGACCTTCTCGGCGAAGGTGCACGTGCCGCGCGAGATCAAGGCGATCTTGCCGCTCAGGGTGGCATCGATCGTGCCCACGCCGCACAACTGGTTGCTGGCGGTGGCCGTCGCGGTGATCACGCCCGTGACCGAGCTGACGGCCGAGCCGGTAGCGGCCTCCATGCTCGCGAAGGAGAAGCCCGGCACGCTCACCGAGCCGTCGCGGCCAAAGCCTACGGGCACGCTCGAAAGCACTTGATCGCCCGGCGCGACGAGTTCCTGCTTGGAGTTGTAGTTCGAGAAGCTCGCCAGGTCACCCTTCGCGTTCACGGCGCCCACCTTGATGACGCTGGGGTGATCGGACGGGTAGTGCGGTTCCTTGCTCGCGTCGTTACCCGCCGCGCCGACCAGCAGGGCGCCCATGTCGTACGCGGCTTGCATGGCGCGGCGTTCCGTGCGCGTCTCGTACTGCTCGGCGGCCGCTTTGGGCTTGCCGGAACCGAGCGACATGTTGATGACCATGTGCCGCTCTTCACCGAGCGCGACCTTGCCCGCGCACCACAAAACGCCCGCGATGACGTCCTCGGTCGTGCCGTACCCGGTGTCGCCGAGCACGCGCGCCGCGTACAAGTTCACGCTCGGAGCGACGCCGAGCACGCCGCCTTGCCACGTCATTTGGTGCAGCAGACCCGAGGACTCACTGCCGAGCTGAGCGGCGATCGTGCCGCTGACGTGCGTGCCGTGACCGTTGACATCGTTCGTGAAAGGGTCGTCACGTTGAGGCGAGTCCGCCAGCACGAAGTTCTTGTAGCCTTTCAAGGCCGCCGCGAGTTCGGGGTGGTCCCCGTCGATGCCCGTATCGACGACGCACACGCCGATGCCCGCGCCGCGCTGGTTCATGCCGTACAGTTGCGGCACGTTGAGGGCTTGATCGCCGTACGTGATTTCGCCTTGTTGGCTCCACGTGGCGTTGAGGCCGCCGAGGGTGCCGCCCGGCTTGCCGAGCGTCGTTCCGGCGATGGAGACGAGGCCGTCCGTGTCGGCGGCCGGACCGCCCGCTTGGTAGCGCAATTCCACGCGCTCGACGTACTCGACGCTGGGATCCGACGCGAGCTTTTGCGCGGCGGACGGGGTGAGGGTGACGGACGCGGCCTCGATGCGGTCGAAGGAGCGGCCGAGTTGTCCGCCCGCGCGGGAAATCGCTTTACGGTCGACGCCTTTGCCCGCTTTGAACCCCACGAGGTAACGGGCGGCCGTTTCACTGCGCACGCCTTGCGTGGCGAGGTCCGAGGTGGAGGCGGTGACGCTCGAAGGCGTCGAACCGCAAGCGGCGAGCGAAAGCGACAAGCCTAAAAGACAGATGGCACGGACGTTCTTCATCCCTACTCCTCGTGGTCGAACGCTCCGCGTGTGCGGTCGCCCGACTTTTCTTGCAATGTTGAACGATGCTAGCGCCCAGAATCTCACAAAAGGTGAGATATCCCTGAGAATATAATTAGAGAATGATAAGCGAAGCAGCAGCGTGAACAAAAAAACTCCCCGAGATGGGGAGTTCGAACGGCCTTTCGCCTCGTCAGATGCCTTCGAGCAGCAAGGTGTCCGGGTTTTCCAGCAGACGAATGACTTCCTTGCAGAAACGTGCGGCCTCGGCGCCGTCCACGAGGCGGTGATCGAAGGACAGCGAGAGGTACATCATGTGCGCGACTTCGATTTCGTCACGATCGTTCACGATGGGACGCTTCTGGATGGAGTGGATGCCCAAGATGGCGGCGTCGGGCACGTTGATGATCGGGAATGAGAAGAGCGCCCCGATCGAGCCGATGTTCGTGACGCTGAACGTGCTGCCGGTGAGTTCGTCCGCCGAGAGCTTGCCGTCTCGCGTGCGGCCCGCGAGGTCCACGACTTCCTTGGCGAGTTCGACGATGCTCTTGCGGTCCACGTCACGCAGCACGGGCACGAGCAGCCCCGCTTCGGCAGCGACCGCCATGCCGATGTTGTAGTACGACTTGTGGACGATTTCGCCCGTCGCCTCGTCGAAGGAGGTGTTGAGGCTCGGGAACTTGCGCAGGGCCGTCGCGATCGCCTTGAAGATGAACGGCAGGTAGCTGATCTTCGCGCCCGCCTTCTCCGCGTCGTCCTTCACGCGGGCGCGCAGCGCGACGAGCTTCGTCATGTTGACTTCGTCGACGGTGAGCGTGCGAACGGTGTAGAGGTGCGACGCCTGCATCGCGTTCGAGATGACGCGGCGCATGCCACGAAGCGGCGTGCGCGTCTCCAAGTGCTCGTAGCCTTTGGGCGTCTTGTACTGAGGCGGCGGCACGGGCAAGCCGGATCCGACGGGAGCCTTGGCTTGCTGCTGCGAGGCGCGTTCCTTTTGCATCGCGAAGGTGTGCACGTCGGCGACGCGCACGCGCCCGTTGGGCCCGCTGCCCTTGACGTCGTTCAAGTCGACGCCGAGTTCGCGGGCGAGTTGACGCGCGGCGGGCACGGCGAGGACGCGGCCGTGCGCGTTCGAAGGAGCGGTCGAGGCTCCGGGAGCCTTTCCGAGCGCGGGCATCGTGATCTTGTCGTCGCCCGCGAAGGCCTTGAAGAGACTGCCGTCGTCGCCCTTGTCCTCTTTGACGCCCGCCTCCACGATCGAGCGCTCCTCGACGGCCGTGACGGGAAGCTTCGCCGTCGTCGTGGCGGGGCTCTCGGCGGTCGTCTGCAGCGCTTGCTGAGCGGACGCGCTTCCCGCCGCCACGAGTTCACGCGCGGGCGCCGCCGACGCCGCGCCGACCGAGTCCTCGATGATCGCGAGGGCCGAGTGCACGGCGACGATGTCGCCTTCCTTCACGAGGCGCTTCGAAAGCACCCCGGCGTACGGAGACGGCAGTTCGACCGTCACCTTGTCCGTCATGACCTCCACGACGGGCTGGTCCTTCTCGACGCGCTCGCCTTCCTGGACGAGCCACTTGAGGATCTCGCCTTCCACGACGGATTCGGCGAGTTCGGGCAGGAGCAGTTCCTTGGGCATTGAGACTCCTTGAAATCAGAGGGTGGATCAGAGGAAGAATCGGACGACGCCGAACACCACGAACAGACCGCCGACGATTTGGTTCACGCGGTCCTCTCGGCCGTTCAGCCAGATCGCCACGCCGAACGCCGCGAAGAGAACGCCGATGGCGACGCTCTCCCACGGCGCAGGCAGGCGAAGCGCCCCCTGGTACAGCGCGAACCCGGCGGCGAGGCCGAAGATCGACAGTAGGGGGCGCGACAGGTCGTTCACGCGTACCCGAGCAGTTTCGCGGCGGCCCGCACCATGCGGTTGGGGCCGGGCAGGTAGATCTTGTCTTGCACGTACGGGTAGGGCGTGTCGAAGCCCGCGACTTGCAAGACGGGAGCGAGCAACTGATCGAACAGCTCCTCTTGAATCGAGTACGCGACCTCGCCCATGAAGTTCGAGATGCGCGGCGCTTCGGATACGAGCAGAACGCGGCCCGTCTTCGCGACGCTGGCGAGGACCGTTTCCTTGTCCCACGGCACGAGAGAGCGCAAGTCGATCACTTCGACGCTCACGCCTTCGCCTTGCAGGGCGGCGGCGGCTTTCATCGCGTCGGGCATCACGCCGCCGTATCCGACGATCGTGAGGTCCGCGCCTTCTTGGCGCACCTTCGCCTTGCCGAGTTCCACGACGTAGTCCTCGGCGGGAATGTCTTCCTTGAACGCGCGGTACAAGCGCTTGGGCTCGAAGAAGATCACCGGGTCGTCGCTGCGCACGGCGGCCTTGAGCAGACCGCGCGCGTCGTACGGCGTGCTCGGCATGACGACCTTGAGGCCGGGCGTGTGCGTGAAGTAGCTCTCGGGGCTTTGGCTGTGGTGGTGCCCGCCGCGCACACCGCCGCCCGAAGGCGTGCGAATCACGAGGGGCGCCGTGAACTGCGCGCCCGAGCGGTAGCGAATCTTCGCGGCTTGCGAAATGATCTGGTCGAAGGCGGGGCCCATGTAATCGGCGAATTGAATCTCGGCGATGGGCCGCATGCCGCGCACGGCCATTCCGACGGCCGCGCCGACGATGCTCGCTTCGCTGAGGGGCGTGTCGAAGACGCGCTTCTTGCCGAACTCCGCTTGAATGCCCTCGGTGGCGAGGAACACGCCGCCGCGCGCGCCGACATCCTCGCCGAAGAGCACGACCGTCTCGTCGCGGCGCATCTCCTCGCGGATGCCGAGGTTGAGCGCCTGGATGAAGTTGAGGCTGAGGGTGCCCGTGGCGGAGACGGTCGTTTGTTTTTCTTGCAGGGCGGTCACGACGTCACCTCTTGCTCGGCTTTGACGAACGCGCGCTGCTCGCCGATGTGAACGGGTGTGTCCGAGTACACGTCCTCGAACATGACGTCCCAAGCGGGAAAGCCGCTGGCATCCGCGTGGTCGAGGGCGTCGTCGATTTCACGGTTCGCCTCGGCGACGAGGGCGGCGCGGTCCACGGCGACGCCTTCGGCTTTGAGAAAGCGCTCGAACCGGTCGATGGGGTCCTTCTGCTGCCAGAAGGCGACTTCTTCGCGCGAGCGGTACTGCTTCTCGGCGTCGGCGTCCGCGTTGGAGTGCGAGCCGACGCGGTACGTGAGGCACTCCACGAGGGCGGGGCCTTTGCCCGAGCGCACGTCCTCGGCGACTTGCTTGAGAACGCTCATGACGGCCATGACGTCATTGCCGTCCACGTAGTAGCCAGGCATGCCGTACGCCCTCGCCTTGATGGCGATGTTCTCGGCCGCCGTCTGACCTTTGAAGTCCACGGAGATCGCCCACTGGTTGTTTTCGCACACGAACATCACGGGCGCCTTGTTCACGCCCGCCATGTTGAGGCCCGCGTGCCAGTCACCTTCCGACGTCGCGCCGTCGCCGAAGGTGCACACGGTGATCTCGTCCGTGCCGAGGTACTTCTGCGCCATCGCCGTGCCCGTCGCAGGCGCGACTTGATTGGCGATGCTGGAGCTGATCGAGACGAAGTTGAAGTTCTTGATGCCGAAGTGGTGCGGCATCTGCCGACCTTTGTTGAGGTCGGCGTTCGTGCCGAGGCACTGCGCGAAGAGGTCGCGCATGGAGACGCCGAGCCCGAGGGCGATGCCTTGGTCGCGGTAATACGGCCAGATCCAGTCGTGGCCCGCGCGCATGGCGCGCGAAAGGCCGACTTGGGTGGCTTCCATCCCGCTCGATTGCGCGTAGAACGTCGTGCGCCCTTGACGCAGGATGGTGATGAGCTTCTTGTCGAATTCCCGGGCGCGGATCATGTCGCGAAGCACCGCGACGAGCTGGACTTCCGTCAAGTCCAACGTCCACGTCCCGATTTTTCTGCCGTCGTCGCCCACCAAGCGGATGGGCGTGTCGGTGAACGGCTGATGCATGTGGCCTCCTCGAGAGCGAACCGCTCGCGTGACTCACGCCACGGAGGCGGTCTAACGCCCGTTAGGTAGTATACGACCTTCGAGGCGTTCGTCTTCTGGATACCACACAAGCGCTTCGTTCAGCGGCGCTTGATCAAGCGCGCGCGAACGGGCACGCGACGTGCGCGCGCCTCCGCGTCCCGCTTCGCCTTCAAGACTCCGAGCAAGCCCGCGAGCGCGCCGAGGGCGCTCACCATCGTCACCACGTCCGTCTCGTTCATGTCCGCAGTGTGCCAGTCGCAACGTCAGGGCGCGTGAACGATTTCGCCAGCGACTGTTGAGGCGAGCTTGAAGCGACTTTGAGCGAAGGCGCGCTTTGCGGCGCGCGGTATTTCACCATCCGGATGGCGCGCGGAGTATGCTGGGGCGTTTGGGAGGTTTCGTTCGGTGACGCGGCAAAGCAATTCGCTCGGACGTTCGTTTCGCAATTGGCTGCTTTCCGGCGCGAGGGCGCCGACACCTCCGAGCTACTTCGAGCCCGACGAGGACGTCGAGGCGCAAAACGAAAAGCACCCGTGGTGGAAGGTCATGTGCCTCACGGGCGTCGACTACTTCTCCACCCTCGGTTACCAACCTGGCATCGCCGCGCTCGCCGCCGGGGCCCTCAGCCCTATCGCGACGCTGATCCTCGTGCTCGTGACGCTGCTCGGCGCGCTTCCGATGTACCGGCGCGTCGCGAAGGAAAGTCCGCACGGGCAAGGCTCGATCTCCATGTTCGAGAACTTGCTGTCGTACTGGCCGAGCAAGCTCCTCGCCCTCGCCCTGATCGGCTTCGTCGCCACGGACTTCGTCATCACCATCACCCTCTCGGCCGCCGACGCCGCCGTGCACGTCGTCGAAAATCCTTACGTCAACGGCTACCTCGAAGGACTCAACATTCCCCTCACGCTCTTTCTCGTGGCGCTGCTGGGCGGCGTGTTCCTGAAGGGATTCAAGGAAGCGGTGGGGCTGGCCGTCGTGCTCGTCGTGACGTACATCGCCATGAGCGTCGTCGTGATCGCCGACGGTCTCGCGTTCGTCACGCGAAACCTCGACGTCGTCGCCAACTGGCGTTCGAGCCTCGCCGCGCAGTTTCACAGCCCCTGGCTGATGATCGGTACGGCCCTGTTCGTCTTTCCGAAGCTCGCGCTGGGCCTGTCGGGCTTCGAGACGGGCGTGACCGTCATGCCGCTCGTGAAGGGCGACCCGAACGACAAGGCCTACCGTCCCAAGGGCCGCATTCGCAACACCAAAAAACTCCTCACGACGGCCGCCCTCGTCATGAGCGCGTTGCTGCTCGGCTCCAGTTTCGTCGCGACCCTGCTGATTCCTCCCGAGGCCTTCTTGGCGGGCGGCGCCGCGAACGGACGGGCCCTCGCGTACCTCGCGCACGAGAACTTCGGACCGCTTTTCGGCACGATCTACGACCTTTCCACGATCATGATCTTGTGGTTCGCGGGCGCCTCGGCGATGTCGGGCCTCTTGAACATCGTGCCGCGCTACTTGCCGCGCTACGGCATGGCGCCCGATTGGGCGCAGGCGACGCGTCCTCTCGTGCTGCTGTTCACGCTCATCGGTTTCGCCATCACCTTGATCTTTCGCGCGGACGTCACCGCGCAAGGCGGCGCGTACGCGACGGGCGTGCTCGTCTTGATGTCGTCGGCGGCGCTCGCCGTGACGCTCTCCACGCGCCGCCTCGGCGAGCGAGGGCTGTCCGGCGTGTTCGCCGCCATCACGGTCGTGTTCGTCCTCACGACGATCCTCAACGTCTTCGAGCGGCCTGACGGCTTGGTCATCGCGTCGTTCTTCATCGCCGCGATTCTCGGCATCTCGCTGCTGTCGCGCGTCGCGCGCGCCACCGAGTTGCGTGTCGACCGCGTGGAGTTCGACCATACCGCGCTGCGCTTCATTCTCGGCGCACGAAACGCGCCCATCCGCTTCATCGCCAATCAACTCGAGACGAGCGATCCCGACGAACTGCGTCTGCGCGAACTCGACGTGCGTTACGACACGCACCTGCCCGAGGGCGATCCCGTGATGTTCCTGGAGGTGCATGTCGCCGACGCCTCGAACTTCTCGGAAGTGCTGGACGTGCGGGGCGTCGCGATCGGTTCGTTCCAAGTGCTGCGTGCCGAGACGAGCGCCGTCCCGAACGCCGTCGCCGCCATTCTGCTCGCCGTGCGCGACCTCACCGGGCACGTGCCGCACGTGTACTTCGAGTGGAACGACGAAAGCGGGGTTCGCAACGCCCTGAAGTTCCTGATCGCCGGGGAAGGCGACACGGCGCCCCTCACGCACGAAGTCCTGCGCGTCGCCGAGAAGAACCTTGGCCAGCGGCCCATGGTGCACGTGGGCGGTTGACGCCGCCCTCGCCGGGAAGAACTCCAGGTCAAGCCTGCTCGTCGTTCGTCTCGGCGGGTTCGTCCGCCAACTCGCACTCCACGACGGTGAAGCGTTCGTCATCGGGGTCTTCGAGCAGGCGGACGTTTCCGACGCGGTAAGCGTGGCCGCCGAACTCCAAGACGCCGTCCGTCGGGACGGCCTCGTCGAGGCAGAAGCCGAGAAGGTCGCCGGGAGTGAGAAGCGGCGCGAGACTCTCGAGGACGGTCGCTCGCGTGCCGCTGGACAAGTTTCGGGTGGTGCAACGAAGGCGGATGGACACGAACGTCAACTCCTCGGATGAGCGGCTTGCATGAAAGCTTCTTGCGCGCTGAACTCCCCTTCGAGCTTTTCGTAGGCGCCGTCGGGGCGCAGCTCCCACGCGCCGCGTTGATCGTGCCACTCGGTGTCGAGGATGGACAGCAGGCGCTCGCGGTGCGAGGCGGTGCACGCGGGCGCGATGACTTCGACGCGGCGGTTGAGGTTGCGGCTCATGAGGTCGGGGCTGCCGAAGTACACGCCGCTGCCGCCGAAGGCGAAGACGCGCGCGTGCTCCAAGAAGCGCCCGAGCAGGCTGCGCACCGTGATGTTCTCGGAAAGGTCGGGCACCCCGGGCCGCAGGCAGCACACGCCGCGCACCAAGAGCCGAACGCGCACGCCCGCTTGAGACGCGCGGTACAACGCCTCGATCATGCCGGGATCGGTGAGCTGGTTCATCTTCGCGAAGATCCAACCGTCCTCGCCACGCCGCGCCCGTTGGGCTTCCCCGTCGATGAGTTCGTACAAGCGGGCGCGGGCGGTGTCGGGCGCGACGAGCAGCGTTTCGTACTGCGCTTCGGCGTAACCCGTGAGGTGGTTGAAGAGGTCGGAGACGTCGTCGCCGATGTCCGGATCGGTCGTGAGCAAGCTGAGGTCGGTGTAGAGCTTGGCGGTGCGCGGATTGTAGTTGCCGGTCCCGACGTGCACGAACCGCCGCAACTCGCCGCCTTCGCGCCGCACGACGAGCGTCACCTTCGCGTGCGTCTTGAGGCCGGCGATGCCGTACACGACGTGCGCGCCGGAACGCTCCAGGGCGCGCGCCCACGCGATGTTGCGGTGCTCGTCGAAGCGGGCCTTGAGCTCGATCAGGGCGACGGCTTGCTTGCCGTTCTCGGCGGCCGTCCTCAAGACGTTGAGCAGGCGCTCGTCGTTCCCGGTGCGGTACAGCGTCTGCTTGATCGCGAGGACTTCCGGGTCGATCGCCGCGCTTTCCAAAAAGCGCAGCACCGGGTCGAAGGAGTCGTACGGATGGTGCAGCAGCACGTCACCCTTCTTGAGCGTGTCGAACACGCCGTCCTCGCCTTCGATGTCGGGCACGTGCGGCACGAACGGCTTGAAGGTGAGGTCGGGACGACCTGGGTTCCACGCCATGAAGTCGGCGAGACCGAGCGGCCCGCCGAGCTGGAAGACGTCCTCGTCGTCGAGGTCGAGACGCTCGGTCAGCAGGTCGCGCAGCTCCTTGGGCATGTCCCGCGTGATCTCCAAGCGCACGGACGCGCCGAAGCGGCGGCGCCGCAAGCCTTCCTCGATCGTTTGCAGCAAGTCCTCGGCTTCCTCCTCCTCGAACTCGTAATCGGTGTTGCGCGTCACTCGGAAGACGTACGAGGACAACACCGTGCGACCTCGGAAAAGGTCGCCGAGGTGCGCGGCGATAATGTCTTCGAGCAGCAGGTACTGCCCGTCGATCTCCACGACGCGGGGCAAGACGCCGACGGGCACTTTGACACGCGCGAACTCCTGCCCGTCTTCTTCCTCGTCGTGCACGATCACGGCGAGGTTGAGGCTGAGGTTCGAGATGTACGGAAACGGGTGGCTGGGATCGACGGCGAGGGGCGTCAAGACAGGCTGGATCTGCTTGAGGTAGTGCTCGCGCAGCTTGGCGCGCGCGCGCATGCCAAGGTCGCGCACGCGTGTGATGCGCGCCCCTTGATCTCGAAGCTTGCGCAGCAAGGCGTTGGCGACGCGTTCGATGCGCCGCAGCATGTCTCCGGCCTTTCGGCGGACGTTGGCGAGCGTCTCGGCGGGCGTGAGGCCGTCGGGACTGCGCACCGTGACGCCGGCATCGAGTTGGCGGTGCACGCCCGCGACGCGCACCATGAAGAACTCGTCGAGGTTGCTCGCCGCGATCGCGCAGAACTTCAAGCGCTCGAGCAGCGGGTTGCGCTCGTCGTTCGCTTCGGCGAGAACGCGCTCGTTGAACGCCAGCCACGAGAGCTCGCGGTTGAGGAACGTCGAGGCGTTGGAGGTAGTGGGGTTCGTGCGAATCACGTTCGGGGCCTCCAGGGCGTGTCTGGCAGCGTACCGAAAAGATGAGGAGGGCGTCGAGCGGAGCGTGCGTTAACCTGCGGCCTTCCCGAGCTCGTCATCGTCGCCGCGCTCGCAGCACGACGTACGCGCCGCCCGCGAGCAGCACGAGAAACGCGCCGCCTTCCAGCCAGCGGCCTTGCGCGAAGCGCAAGACCATGAGGCTCGCGCCGTACAACGCGAGCGCCGCGACGCCCCACAGCAGTGGAATTCGCTGCGGCGCGATGTTTCCGAGGCCGAACAGGGCGTACGCCACGACACCGAACGCGCCCACGAGCAGGTTCGGTCCGTCGCGGGCAGGATCGAAGAAGAGGCCGACGAGTTGCAGGGCCGCCAACCCGAGCACGACAAAGCCGATGGTGCGGGCCGTTCGGAGATTCACGAGAACGAGTTTACGGGGTGGCGCGCGCCCACATGGTGGGATCGCACGCCCGACCGTTCGTTGCTCCGAGCGCTCAGCTTCGAAAGCGGCGCATCACCAGCACGGCGTTTTGCCCGCCGAACGCGAAGGAGTTCGACATGGCGACTTCGACTTGCGCTTCGCGCGCGTGGTGCGGGATGTAGTCGAGGTCGAGCTCCGGGTCCGGATCGTCGAGGTTGATGGTGGGCGGCAGGATGCCGTCCGTTAGGGCTTGCGCCGTCGCGATCGCCTCGATCGCCCCGGCGGCGCCGAGCAGGTGGCCCGTCATGCTCTTCGTGGAGCTGATTTGCAACTTGCGCGCGTGCTCGCCGTAGATCGCTTTGATCGCTTGCGTTTCCGCGAGGTCGTTGGCGGGCGTGGACGTGCCGTGCGCGTTGACGTACCCGACTTCCTCGGGATTGACGCCCGCCGAGCGCAGCGCGAGCCGCATCGCGACTTGCGCGCCGCGACCTTCGGGCGCGGGCGCCGTGATGTGGTGCGCGTCGGCCGACACGCCGTAGCCGAGCAATTCGGCGTAGATCGTCGCGCCGCGCGCCCGCGCGTGTTCGAGCTCTTCGAGGATCAACACGCCCGCGCCTTCGCCGAGCACGAAGCCGTCGCGCGTCGCGCTGAACGGACGACTCGCCTTTTGCGGATCGTCGTTGCGGGTGCTGAGCGCCTTCATGTTCGAGAAGCTTCCGATCGCGATGGGCGTCACGGCCGCCTCGGTGCCTCCGGCGAGCATGATGTCCGCTTCGCCGAGTTGGATGTAGCGCATCGCCTCGCCGATGGCGCCGCTTCCCGTCGCGCAGGCCGTGACGACCGTGGAGCTCGGTCCCATCGCGCCGTAGCGCATCGCGACGTGACCGGACGCCATGTTGGCGATCATCATCGGGATGAACATCGGCGAGACGCGGTGCGCGCCGCGCTCGAACATCACCTTGAACTGGTTCTCGAAGGTCTCCAGACCGCCGATGCCCGTTCCGATGAGGGTGCCCGTCCGGTCGCTTTGCAAGTCTTGCGGCGTGAGGCCCGCGTGTTCGACGGCGAGGGCGGCGGCGGCGAGGGCGTACTGCACGAAGCGGTCGAGGCGCTTGACTTCGCGCGGATCGACGAACTGAAGAAAGTCGGCGGTCACTTCACCGGCGATGCGGCACGCCATGTTCGACGCGTCGAACCGCGTGATGGGACCGATGCCGCTCTTGCCCGCGCGTTGCGCGACTGCGAAGTCTGCCGCGCCCATGCCGATCGGGGTGAGGGGACCGAGACCCGTGATGACAACTCGTTTCATGGTTTCACCTGTCGAGGGCCGAGGGTCGAGCGACGAGGGTGAACGCACTCTCGACCCTCGACCCTCGCCGCTCGACTTACTGCTTGCTGTTGATGTAGTCGACGGCCGCTTGCACGGTGCGGATGCCTTCGGCTTCCTCGTCGGAGATGGTGATGCCGAACTTGTCCTCGAGGCCCATGATGAGCTCGACGGTCTCGAGGCTGTCCGCGCCGAGATCCTCGACGAAGCGGGCGTCCGGGGCGATCTTGTCCGCGTCCACACCGAGCTTCTCGACGATCACTTCTTTGATTTGTTCGTACGTATCCATGTTGGTTTCCTCCGTGGAATTGAAGTCTGAGACAGTGTACAGGGCGAGAGGTGAGGGGAAGCGCAGATTGAACCGCGTTCAATCCTGCCTCGGGGTCGTCAGTGCGGGTTGAGACCTCCGTCGACGCCGATCGTTTGGCCGGTCACGTACGCCGCTTCCGCCGAAAGCAGGAAGGCCACGACGTTGGCGACGTCGCGAGGTTGCCCGAAGCGCCCGAGGGGAATCGAGCCGAGATAAGTCTTCTGGACGTTCTCGGGCAAGGCGGCCGTCATATCGGATTCGATGAAGCCGGGCGCGACGGCGTTGACGGTGATGCCGCGCCCGCCGTACTCCTTGGCGAGGGCTTTCGTGAGGCCGATCAAGCCCGCCTTGCTCGCCACGTAGTTCGCTTGGCCGGGATTGCCCGTGAGGCCCACGACCGAGGAGATGTTGACGATGCGGCCCGTCCGTGCGCGCATCATGTGCTTGATGGCGGCGCGCGCGGCATGGAAGGCGGCCGTGAGGTTGGTGTCGAGGACGGCGTCCCAGTCGTCGTCTTTCATGCGAACGGCGAGGGTATCGCGGGTGATGCCCGCGTTGTTCACGAGGCCGTACAAGCCGCCCATCGCCGCGATGACGTCCTCGACGAGCTTCCCGGCGTTGGCCGGTTGCGAGAGATCGGCGCCGAAGACCTCGGCGCGCACGCCGAGAGCGCGCGCTTCTTGCGCGACCGCTTGCGCCTCGACGTCCGAACGGCCGTAGTGCACGGCGACGTCGAAGCCCGCCTCGGCGAGTCGCACCGCCATCGCGCGTCCCAGTCCTCGGCTCGCGCCCGTGACGAGGGCGACTCTTCGTTCGGTCGTCATGCGTGTTCCTCCATGCGAATGTTGAACGCCTCGATGTCGGCGGGCGTGTGGACGTTGTAAACGGTCGCGCCGGGCAAGGTACGTTCCACGAGCCCTTTGAGCACGGTGCCCGGCCCGAATTCGACGTAGGTGTCCGTGCCGAGCTCGTGCAAACGCTGCAACGTTTCGACCCAGCGGACGCTCTCGGTGATCTGCCGCGCGAGCAGGCCCGGAACGTCGCGTACGTTCGTCACGACGTCGGCGAGGACGTTCGACAAGACCGGGAAGGTCATCTCGCCAAGGTCGGCGTCGCGTAGATCGGGCGTGAGGCGCTCGCGGGCGGGCCACATCAGCGAGCAGTGGAAGGGCGCGCTGACCTTGAGGGGAATGACGCGCGCTCCCGCGCCCTTGAGCGTGGCGCTCGCCGTCGCCACGGCGCTCTTCTCGCCGCTGATGACGGTTTGCGAGGGGGCATTGAGGTTGGCGATTTCGCACACGCCGCCCGCCGACGCGCACGCTTCGCGAATGATGCCGAGATCGGCGTTCAGAACGGCCGCCATGGCGCCCACGCCTTCTGGCACGGCTTCTTGCATGAGCTCGCCGCGTTTGCGCGTGAGGCGCAAGGCGGACGCGAGATCGAGGGTACCCGACGCGACGAGCGCGGAGTACTCGCCGAGGCTGTGCCCCGCGGCGAACGCGGGCGTGAGGCCGGTGGCGGCGCGCCACGCGCGGTATGCGGCGACGCTCGCCGCGACGAGGGCGGGTTGCTGATTGGCCGTGAGGGTGAGTTCGGGCAGGGGACCGTTCGCCATGAGTGCGGTCAGGCCGGGCAGGACGGACTCGGTCGTGGAGAAGACGTCGCCCGCGACGTCGAAGGCGGCGGCGACGTCGCCGCCCATGCCGACCGCGTGGGAATTCTGGCCAGGAAAGAGAGCGGCGATGTTCACGCGAGGCCTTCTTGCTTCGGCGTGTACCAGCGCAGACAACTCGCGCTCCACGACAAGCCGCCTCCGAAGGCTACGAGCAGAAGTTCGTCTCCGTCGCGAATACGACCGTCGTCGAGCGCTTCGCACAAGGCGAGGGGAATGCTTGCGGTCGAGGTGTTGCCGTAGCGCTCGACGTTCACGACGACCTTCTCCTCGGGAATGCCGAAGCGCTGCCGAGCCGCGTCGATGATGCGGCTGTTGGCTTGGTGGGGAATGAGCCAGTCGACTTGGCCCGACGTCAAGCCCGCCTTGTCCAGCGCTTGCTGACCGGAGTCGCCGAGCACGCGCACGGCGAACTTGAAGACTTCACGGCCGTTCATGCCCGTCTTGTCGGACATGCGCTCGACGCCGGGAATGCGGTCGGCGACGGCCCTCATGTACAAAGAAGGCCCGCCCGCCGAGTCGGCGCCGAGAACGACGGACCGAAAGCCGTACCCCTCGGGCACTTCCTCGAGGATGGCGGCGCCCGCGCCGTCTCCGAAGAGGATGCAGCTGCCGCGGTCGCTCCAATCGACGATTTTGCTGAGGGTTTCCGCGCCGATCACGAGCACCTTCTTCGCGATGCCGCCCGCGATGAAGCCTTGGGCGCTCGCGCAGGCGTACACGAAGCCGCTGCAGGCGCACGAGAGGTCGAACGCGCCGACGCCCGCCAGGCCGACTTCGCCCGCGACGAGGGCGGCGGTGCTCGGAAAGAGCGCGTCCGGGCTACTCGTGGCGCACACGACGAGGTCTACGCCCTCGAGGGCGTTCGGAACGCGGCGGACGAGGTCGTGCACGGCGCGCACGCCCATGGTGCTTGCGAACTCGTCGTCCGCCGAGATGTGCCGTTCGCGAATGCCCGTGCGGGAGACGATCCACTCGTCGGTGGTGTCGAGCATCCGTTCGAGCTCCGCGTTCGTGAGGACGCGGTCGGGAGCGTACGCGCCAAGTGCGGTGATTCCGATTGCCATCTTGCCTCCCAGCGAGGCTCGACGAACCTCGCGCGGTGTTTCCGAGGGCAACCCTATCATTCTTTGACCGCCCGGTCAATGAATCGAGTCCAAGAATCGAGAATATCGAGAAAAGCCGTCGCCGCTTGCCGACTTTTCCGAACAACCGGGAGAAGCGCAAAAACGAACCTCCCCTTCGCGGGGAGGAATTCTGAAGCGCTTCGGAAGCGGATCAGACGCTCAGCGTCTTCGCGCAGCGGTACAAGTCGCGGCTGATCTCCTTGCGGCGCGCCCACGTCTCCTCGAGCGGCGTGAACGCGATGATGCCGTTGTTGCGGCCCACCATGACGCCCGACACGTCGTCGGCGAGCGCTTGCACGGCCGCTTCGCCAAGACGCGACGCGAGAATGCGGTCGCTGCTGACGGGCGTGCCGCCGCGCTGAATGTGACCGAGAATCGACACGCGCGTTTCCAAACCCGTGCCCTCGTTGATCGCCTTGCTGACGGCCATCGCGCCGCCCGGATAACCCTCGGCGACGATGATGATCGAGCTCGCCTTGCCCTTCTTGACGCTCTCGTTGATGACGTCCACGACGCTCGTCACCGGCATGTCCTCTTCGGGCAAGAAGACTTCCTCAGCGCCCCCGGCGACGGCGACGTCCAGGGCGATGTGGCCCGCGTGACGGCCCATCACCTCCACGACGAAGATGCGCTCGTGCGACGCCGCCGTGTCGCGCAGCTTGTCGACCGCCGCGAGCGCCGTCTCGACGGCCGTGAAGTACCCGATGGTGTGGTCCGTGCCGTACAGATCGTTGTCGATCGTGCCGGGCACGCCGATGACCTTGACGCCGTGCTCTTGCGACAGGAAGTGCGCTCCGTGAAAGCTGCCGTCCCCGCCGATCACGACGAGGCCGTCGATGCCCCATTCGCGCAGGTGGCGCGCGCCCTCCGCGCGCCCTTCGGGCGTGCGCCACACTTCCGAGCGCGCCGTCAACAAAATCGTGCCGCCACGCTGAATGGTATTCGCGACGTCACGCGGGCCGAGCAGACGCATGTCTCCTTGGTAAAGTCCTTGAAAACCGCGCCGAATCCCGACCACTTCCATACCGAGGTGCGTCGCCGCCCGCACGACGGCGCGCACGGCGGCGTTCATTCCGGGCGCGTCGCCGCCCGACGTCAACACTCCAATTCGTTTCATGATCACTCCTCAGGCTGCTCGCGCAATTCCGTGACGCGCAAAGACAGCGCATATGCGTCATTCTTACGCAAACCAGCCTGGGTGAGCAACGCCCGAATTTCCCGAGCGCTTCTTCCTTCATCGGCCAGCAAGCGCGCCATCGCCTCGAAATCCACCGCCTCCTCGTGAAGCGGTTCGCTGCGCCCCTCGACCACCACGACGATCTCTCCGCGCGCGCCTTGCTCGAACAGCGCCGAAAGCTCGCTCAGCGAGCCGCGCCGCGTCTCCTCGTGCAGTTTGCTCAGCTCGCGCGTGACGCTTGCCCGCCGCGCCCCGCCGCACGCTTCCGCGAGGTCGGCGAGCGTCTCCGCGAGGCGATGCGGACTTTCGTAGACCACGCTCGCCTCCTCTCGGCGAGCCAACGCCGCCAACCGCTCGCGTCGCTCTCGTCCACTGCGCGGCAAAAACCCCTCGAAGGTGAAGCGAGCAATCTTGAGACCCGACAACACCAAGGCGGGCACGAAGGCCGTCGGGCCCGGCAAGGCCTCGACCGTTCCGCCGAGGTCCAACACGATCTCCACGAGTTCCGCGCCCGGATCGCTGATGCCGGGCGTTCCGGCGTCCGATACGTACGCGAGCCTCGGGTACTTCTCCAGCACGCCCCCCGCCCGATCGCGAATGGTGTGCGCGTCGAGACGCACGAGCGGTTTCTTGATCCCGAGGTGATGCAGCAGCGCGCCCGAGTGTCGCGTGTCCTCGCACGCGACCGCGTCGGCGCCCTTGAGCACCTCGATCGCGCGCAAGGTGATGTCCGAGAGATTTCCGATCGGCGTCGGAACGAGCGTCACGTGTGGAGCCGTCATGAAGTCGGCAGCACCTCGGGGGTGGCGTCACCCTCCTCGGGCGCCTCGAAGCCGAGGCCGGGCGTCGCGGGCTTGAGGCGAATCTTGATGCGCTTGGGACGACGAAGCGCGTTCGCGATCGTCGCGCGCAGCAACTCTCCTTCCCCCACCGTCACGGTCACGACCGTTCCCTCGGGCAGGCGCGCACCTTGCAACTCGATCACGCCGTTCACGACGATGCCTCGGTAAGCCCTCACGTGCGCCTCCGACGATGACGCTCGGCGCGCGCCAACGCTTCGCGCAACGACAAGATTTCGCTTTCTCGCGCGCTTCCGAGCCGCGCGTACCGATCGATGAGTTCCGCCGCCTCACGCCGCCGCCCGAGCCTCAGCAGCAGGTAACCGACGTGCTCGCCGGCGGCGTAGAAGGCGCCCGGGTCTTGCGGCGCGCGCTCCAAGGAGGCGCGGGCGTTCACGAGGCGTTCGAGCATCACGCGATGTGTCGTGACTCGACTTCGAATCGCCCAAACGGCGAAGCCGAACGCGGCGAGCATCAGCAGGGTCAGCGTCGCCGCCGACTGTCCCACTCCGTACTGCCCCGCCGATCGCACCAGAATCGGGTACACGAACGCCAGGACCATCAGCACCGCGAGGGTCGCCGCGTAGTTCACGCGCGCCTCCCGGTCAACGTGGCGTGTCCTGCGAGGATCCGCATGGCGCCAGTGTACACGGCGGCGCCCCTCGGGAAAGCGCGTCATCTCTCATGGAGCTTCGCGAACCATAATGTGGCGCGTGAAGCTTCATTTCGTCACCGTCGGCGAGCCGAAACTGCCCTTCGCGAAAAGCGGCTGGGACGAGTACTACGGTCGCCTCGGCCGCTACCACAAGCCGCGCGTCACCCGCGTGCCGAACAGCACGCCCGACAAGGAAGGCGCGGCGATCTTGCGCGCGACCGGAACGACGCCGCTCGTCGCGCTCGATCCGCGCGGACGACAAATGACGTCCGAGGAGCTCGCCTCCTTCCTCGACCGACTCGCCGTGAGCGGCGTCGGCGACCTCGCCTTTTGCGTCGGCGGTCCGGACGGCCTCACGAACGAAGTGCGCGGCAAGGCGCACACCCTCTGGAGCTTGTCGAACCTCACCTTGCCGCACGACCTCGCGATGATCGTGCTGCTCGAAGCCGTGTACCGCGCCGCGACGATCAGCGCGAACGAGCCGTACCACCGCTGAGAATCAGACGCGCACGGTCAGCACCGGAATCGGCGACTCTCGCACCATCCGCTCGGTCACGCTGCCCGCGAAGAAGTGCGCGAGGCCCGTGCGACCGTGCGTGCCCATCACGATGAGGTCGGCGTTCCAGCGGTCCGCGACGTTCAAAATGCCCGACACGGGCTCGCCCGCGAGCACCTCGTACTCCTCGCCCGGCTCGGCGAGCGACTGCAACAGCGCGACGTCCGTGCGGCCCTCCTCGCGCAGCGTCTCCACGGGCGGCGCGACGGGCGCGACGCCGCCCGTGGAATAGTCCGTTACCGAAACCGCGCGGGCGTCCACGACGTGCAGCAACTTGACCTGCGCGCCCGGAAAGGACGTGCGGGCGAGCGTCAGAGCCCGTGCCGCGCTCGGCGAAAAGTCGATCGGGACGAGGATACGCTGAAAAGTCGTCTGCGTCATGCGATCACCGTATCACCCGCCCGCGACGGCGGACGAACGAAGGAGCTCGAGAAACGCCGCGTACACGCGCGCCGTCGCGACGGCGTCCTCGAGCGCGTCGTGCGGACGCAGAGGAATGTCGAAGCGCGCCGCGAGGTCTTCGAGGCGCGTACCGCCGACGTTCGACAAGGCGCCCGCGTGCAGCAGGAACTGCGCGGTCGCCTTCGTGTCGACCGTCGCGCCCAAGACGAGCGAGCGCCAGTCGGGCACGAGGGCGCGCAAGAACCGCTCGTCGAACGCCACGTTGTGGCCGCCGATCATCACGCGCCTTCCCTTGTCGCCCCGCAGATAGACACGAACCGCTTCCGCCGCTTCCTCCGGCGCGACCGCGAGCGCGTGGTGCTCTTTCAAGTCGATGCCGTTGACCTCCATCGCCTCGGCGTTCACGTGGTACACCTCGTGCTTCACGCGAATCAGCAAAGGGGTCGTCACGTCCAGCGAGCGCGTGTTGAGCGTGACGAGGCCGATCGTGAGCAGCGAGTGCGTCTCCGGTCGGCTTCCACCCGTCTCGGTGTCCACGAAGACGATTTTCGCCACACCCCCGTTGTACTTCCCACGCTCTTGGCGGTGTCTTCAGGAAATCAAGAGTCCGCCCTCAATTTCGGGCCGCCCCTTATGAGGTAAGGTTGGTGAGATTATGACCGCTCCGAGTGACCTGTACATCCCTGACGGCTACCAGCTGACGCCCTTCCTCAGCGAGTCGCGCAAAACGCAGTTCGGCGAGGCGCCCGAACTCGGCGACGGCATCGAGCCCGGCAAGCAGTACCTCGCCGTGTTCGAAACGAACAAAGGCCGCCTCGTCATCAAGCTGTATGCCGACGAGACCCCGGTCACCGTCAACAATTTCGTGTACCTCATTCGCCACCGCTACTACGACGGCATCGTCTTCCACCGCGTCATTCAAGACTTCATGGCGCAAACGGGCGATCCGACCGGCACGGGACGCGGCGGACCCGGCTACCGCTTCGAAGACGAGTTCGCACGCGGACTGCGCCACGACAAGAAAGGCGTCCTGTCCATGGCGAACGCCGGACCGAACACCAACGGCAGCCAGATCTTCATCACCTTCGTTCCCACGCCGCACCTCGACGGCCGTCACACGGTCTTCGGCGAGGTCGTCGAAGGCCTCGACGTCCTCGACCGCATCACCCGCATCCAACCCGGCTACCCCGGCACGCCCGACCGCATCGAGCAAGCCTACGTCGTCGAGAAGTAAACGTCCTCACACCCCCTCTCGCGCTTCGAGCGAGGGGGAGTGAGGCGCCGACAAGCCCAGCAAGAACAACTCGAGGATCTGCACGGCCGCCGCCTCGTCCAAGTCGGTCGCGCCCGATTCGCGGGCTCGCCGCGTCGTGAAACGCTCGTCTTGATAGTGAACGGTCACGCCGCGCCGAGCGAGTTCGAGGCCGAAGGACTTCACGCGATCGGCGGTCGGCGACGGTTTGCCGTCGGTACGTAGCGGCAAGCCGAGCACGACGGCGGTCGCGCCGACCTCCTTGATCTTTCGCAGCACGGCGTTCATGTCGCGCGCGTGCTGCTTGCGCTCCAAACTGCCGCGCCCGAAGGCGAGACGACCGACGTTCGCGGCGAAGCCGACGCGGTTCTTGGAAAGGTCGAGGGCGAGGAACGTCGCGAGATCTTCGGACACGAAGGCATTCTAGACGCCGAGCAAGGCGGCGACCGCTCGCCCGCCGTCGACGATGTCATGGCACGCGGGCAGCGAACGGGTGCTCGCGAAGGGCACGCGGGCCAAGGTGTGGGTCTTGACGCGCAGATTCTCGAAGTTTCCATGATCGGACGACAGCACCACCGACGCGCCCTTCGAGAGCAAGCCCGACAAGAAGGCGTCGAGCCGTCCGAGGTACGCTCGGCCTGCCGCGTCGAGCGCCTCGTTCGGCACGGGCCTTCCGGCGTGCCCCAGCAAGTCCGAGAACCACAAGTCGAGAATCAACAAGTCCGCTTCGCCGGAAGCCAGCGCCACCCGCTCTCCTTCGCGCCGCACGTCGTCGAGCAGGTTCGACGGTCGCCACGGCGCCTCGAAGTCCAACCCCAGGGTCGGCGGCACGAGCGGGAACCCCGGCGGATCGAGCGTTCGTCCCGCCAGCAGCACACTCAAAGGAAAGCACCCGTGCTGAAATCGTGAACGCTGAAAGTACGCCGGGGGAAAGAAGTTCAACAACTCCACGCGCGCCCCCGCCTTTGCGAGCCGCGCGGGCAACGCGCGCTCCAAGAGTGGCCGCAACGTCGGACCCGGCCTCGGCCCGAAGTGCTCTCCCATCACCTCGACGGCGTTCTCGCCCGTCAGCCACGTCGTCTGTCCCGTCGCCGACTGCGGCAAGCCCGGCACGCCCAGCGTCGCGTCGAGCGGTTGCCCTTCCTCCACGAACGGGCGAAGCGTCGGCAAGTCCGCTTCCCAAGGACTGCCGAGAGGCGCGTCCGCCGGGTGCCCGACGCCGTCGAGGGCAAGCCAGATCAAAGCCATGACTCACCCCGCGCGCCTCTCTCACGACTAGAGAGGCGCGCGGAATGCCTTGGCGGGCCAAGGAAGCGCCGAGGGCCGACGAAGGTCAAACTTCGACCGGGAGGGCGTAGTCCTTGAACTTCTCGCGCAATTCGCGCTTCATGAACTTGCCCGTCGAGCCGATGGGAATGCTGTCGACGAACTCGAAGGCGTCGGGCATCCACCACTTCGCGAACTTCGGCTCCAGGTGCGCGCGAAGTTCCTCTGCCGTAACGTCCGCGCCTGGCTTCCTCACGATCACGGCGAGCGGACGCTCGTCCCACTTCTCGTGCGCGACGGCGATGACCGCCGCTTGCGCGACCGCCGGATGACCCATCAAAGCGTTCTCGAGGTCCACTGAGGAGATCCACTCACCGCCCGACTTCACGAGGTCCTTCGCGCGGTCCTGAATGCTCATGTACCCCAACGCGTCGATGGTGGAGATATCGCCCGTGTCGAACCAGGCCTCGTCGCCCATCGGCCCCTCGAGGTGCACCACGGCCTTCTTCGAAGCTTCCTCGTCGCCGTAGTAACCGCCGCTGATCCAATTGCCGCGAATGAGCAGGCGGCCCATCGTCTTGCCGTCGTGCGGCACGTCCTGGCCCGACTCGTTCACGAGGCGAACGTCCACGAGGGGCGGCACGCGGCCCTGCTTCGCGCGAATCGCGTACCCTTCCTCGCTGCGCGGATCCATCCCGACAGGCACGCGCGACACCGTTCCGAACGGACTCGTCTCCGTCATGCCCCACGCGTGCACGATGTTGAGTCCCAGCGCGTCGAACGCGCGAATCATGCCTTCGGGCGCGGCGCTTCCGCCCACCACGAGTTGCTTGAGTTTGCGCAGGTCGTACGGATGCCCCTCCTTGATGGCGCGCTCCAGTTCCTGCAGCAAGCCCATCCAAATCGTCGGAACGCCCGCCGTCATCGTGACGCCTTCTTCTTGCATGAGCCTCGCGATGCTGGCCCCGTCGCTGAACACCGACGAAAACACCGAGTTCGCTCCCACCATCGGCGACGCCCACGGCATGCCCCACGCCATGACGTGAAACATCGGCACGATCGGGTACGCCGTGTCCACCTCACCGACGTGGAAGCCCGTGGAGTGCGTCATGCCGAGGCTGTGCAGCACGATCGAGCGGTGCGAGTACACCACGCCCTTCGGATTGCCCGTCGTACCCGACGTGTAGCACATGCCCGCCGCCGACTTCTCGTCGATCTCGGGGTACGTCAACGTGTTCGGGTAGTCCGAGATCCACGTGTCGTAATCCGTGACGCCCGGCATCGCCTGGGGCACCGGCCCCATCACCACGACCTTCTCCAACGTGGGGCAGTGCGGCAAGATCGCCGGAAGGAGCCGCGCGAGGACGTTGTCGATCAAGAGGATCTTGTCCTGCGCGTGGTTCACGATGTACACGATCTGCTCGGGGTGCAAGCGGATGTTGACGGTGTGAAGCACCGCCCCGACACACGGAATAGCGAAGTAAGCCTCCAAGTGACGGTACGTGTTCGTTCCGATGGTCGCCACGCGGTCGCCGGGCTTCACACCCGCGTCCATCAAGGCGTTCGCGAGTTGCTTGGCGCGCAACACCATGTCGCCGTACGTGTACTTGTGCTTGCCGGCGATCGGCTTGCCTTCCGCGTCCATCCCGACGGGCAGCAGCGTCGTCACGGTCTTGTGCGGAAAGTAGCGCTGCACGCGCTCCATCACGTAAGGCAGGGTGAGGGGCACGTCCATCATGGTGCTTTGCATGACAACCTCCGATAGCGAGAGTGGCCCGAGGTAGGCCGAGGAACTTGCAGTTGAACGTCGATCGTCATTGTAGCGACCGAGAAGCGCCGTCTGATGACGAGAAGGCACACAAACAGCCCCTCGGTGCCCCGTTCCATCGAGGCGACGAGAGCTTCAAGAAGCGTTCAGAAACCGCACCTATCCTCCGGACGCTCGAAGGCACGCCTCCTTCAAAGCGCGGCCCGCCGCTTCCGCACACGACCGACCGCCTCTGGACGGCTCGCCACATCCCAGGAGACTTCATGAACCAACGCAGCGTCCTGCTCGTCGGCGTCGCCTTGTCGCTCGCCGCTTGCTCCTCCCCCCGAACGAACGCTTCCGTCGGAAGCTCGATTCTCGGCAATCTCGACCGTCCTCGGGAAGTCTCGTTTCATGTCACGACGATGACTCGCCGCGTCGACCCCTTCGACGAGCAGCATCACCTCCGGACGGCCGCCAGCATCCAAGACGACACGAAAATGACGTACGCCTACGACGACCGCGGACGCGCCGAAACCGTCCGCATCGATCCATACGAGGCGAGCGGCCAGGAAGCGAACACCGCGTACCTCCTCGACTTCGCGAGGAACACCGTTCAAACGCTCGACAAGAAGACGGCCGTCCGACAGCAAGCCTTCACGGGCGCGAGGGACGTCCTGAAGTCCCTCGCGGGCGACGTCTCCCTGCAGAGCAATCCGCTCGTGCCACCCAAGCTGCAGACCTTCCGTGGTCAAAGCGCTTCCGGCTTTCACGTTCTCGCCACGGACCGAACCGGGGTCGTCACTTTGCGGCGCGCGCAGCAGACGCCACGCGGACAAGTCGTCACGAGCCTCACGTTCGACGCGACGAGCGAACTCCTCGAAGGCATCGAGACGCGCACCGAGAACCCCGACCTCGTCAACACTACCGTCCAAGACATCACCTACCAAACGATCGACGGCCACAAGATCGTCGACGAAGTCACGTCGCGCACCACCATCGAGATGAAGGACAAGCACGTGTTCGGCGAGTTGACGTTGCCGAACGCCGCCGTTCTCGGCGCGAACGAAGCGCCGACTCTCCAGCCGGGCGAGCGCGTCGTAGGGACGTTCACGACGCCCCTGCATCCCGGCCGCAACGACACGAGCGTCTACGCCTACGAGACCACCACCGACTACAGCGACGTCCACGTTCGCTGACGCCCACCACGAAAGGACGCGCCATGCCCCGACCGACGAACATCCTCCTCGCGAGCGCCCTGCTCGCCCTCACCGCCATGCGCGCCCCCGCGCAGACCCTCGCACCCGACTACGTCTTCGCGCACGGCCTGAGCAACTCCTGCGAAACCTTCTTCGGCTCCAACGGCACGAACGGCGTGTGCACCACGGCGGACCCGAGCACCCTCGTCGCTCGCATCAAGAGCGGCGCGAACGCCGCCGTGAACGTCAGCGGACGGACCATCGAGACGAAGGCGATCGGCGTCGCCGACCAAGCGCAACAACTCGCGCAAGACCTCGTCTCCGAGCGCCCGAAAATCATCGTCGGACACAGCCAAGGCGTGATCCGCTCGCGTTACGCCCTGCAAGTCCTCAAAGGGCAGACGCGCGGCGTACGCGGCCTCATCAGCATCTCCGGCCCGAACGGCGGCGCGCCCATCGTCACGAACGCGCCCGCGTTCGCACGCCGCGTCCTGTCCGACCTCACCACGTCCGGATTGCTGCAAGTCGCCGTGAACGCTCAACCCGCGTACAACACCATGGCGAGCATCGCGAACGCCCTTCGTGAAAAGTCGTTGCCGTTCTTCTACGACGCCATCAACTCTCCTCAAAACGCGTTCGACGCTATCATGCGCGCCGCGAACGTGAACATCACAGATCCCGGCTTCACGGACCTCGCTCCCGGCAGCGCCCTTTTGACGCAACTCTCCAACCAGTCATGCCGCTGGACGTTCAACTTGGGGACCACGAATCAATTCACGTACATCTGCTCGCCGACGGACGGGCCGAAGCTGGACGCGTCGGTCGCCGTCGCGAGCATTCGAGGCAAGAACAACCTCCTCTTCGGCGGCTTGTTGAACGCCGACAAGAAGCCTTTGCTCGACACCGCGAACGCCGCCATTCGCGCCTACTCGTACACCATGCAGGCGCCGTGCCGCCTCTCGTTCAACCTCTACCGCGCCGCTTGCGACTCCATGGAAGCCACGTGGCGTCTCCTGTCCGTCACCGAGAACGTCGAGCAAGCCTTCGAGCGCGACATCATCGGCGCTGAGGGCGCCTCCGCCGGGGACGGCGTCGTTCCCCTGTGGTCTCAGAGTGTTCACGGCAGCAGTCCATATATTGGCGGGACGCCCGTCACGTCACCGGACGGAACACAGAACTTCGATATCGACTCTGCCTCGCACGGCGGCGAGAATGCCATCCTCGGCAAGATCGACACGTTTTATAAAGTTCGTCAAATCCAAGAGGCAATGGGAATGACGGTATCACGCTGATTCCAGGGACTCGATCCCTGGTTTCCCAGCAGGAGTAAACGACATGGACAAGGGACTGGCCCTTTTGGCACTATCCTTGCTGCTCGGCGGCTGCTCGACTACGCAGACCCAGCTTCCCCAGCAGGAATACAATTACCCGGCACTTACGGCCATAGATCGCGACAACCGAATCTCGGCCTACGGAGGCACAATCGCTTCCCACGATTTTCTGGTCTCGAATGCCAATACGTCCGAAATCATTCCGCCTGAACTCAAAAGTACCGACGGAATAGTATTCGATCGCCGTACGAGGCAAGTCGTCAAGTCCTACCCGTACAGCCTCAACTCCAATAACGCGCTGATCGTCGACGACCACCTCGTCAGTGACGACGACAAGTCGAATCTCGTCGTCACCGACTTGACGACGCTGCGAGAGACGGTCACACCGCTCTCTTCGCTCGGCGACTTCTTTATCCAGACAGGCTCGACCGAGCAGTCGTTCGTGGATGGCGACAACGTCTACATGGTGTTCATCAACCTGCTGGCGAAGTACGACAAGAAGACGCTGCTGACCAGCGCAGCCCCTCAACCTATTTGGGCGCGGGACAACGGCTTTCGCCGACCGAAAGACTCGACGGGCTACGTCAACGGCGTCGCGTTCGATCGGAACACGAAAGAGTTGTTCTACACGACCCGAGAGCCGTTCGCGGGTGACGATCGCTACTACAACACGTGGCTCTTCCGACTCGACGAGAACGGCAAGGAGATCAGTCGCTTCAAGATTGCCGAGCACCTTCCGCCGACCTTGGCATTCTCGAAGATCGCGATCGAAGCTGGAACAGTTTACGTGGCCATCGGCGGGATGAAGATCCAGAAGTACGACCTTCAAGGCAAGCTCTTGTGGGAAACGCCCAACGTTCGATGCCCAGGGCAAGAAACTAACGTCGTCAGCGGTCTTTTCCGCCATGGAAGTACGCTGCTCCTCATGCCCGACGGTGACGGGTGCTTCTTCGCGTTCGACACTCTCACCGGGAAGCTCAAGTGGGCGTTCGAATCGCCGAATCAACTGTCGTTCGCGAACCGACCGCTCGTGCTCAACGGCGTGGTGTACGCGGCGAACGGCTATATGTGGGCTTTGGACCTCGAAACGGGAAAAATCCTGGCGATGTCACAGAAGAACGCGACGACGCAAGGCACGACGGGCACGCCCGCGTACGACTCCTCGACGAACCAGATCGTCTTGTGGGGCCGCGAGTTGCAGTTCTATAAGCCACTGCGGTGATGGTGCGCGGACTTCGCAGACGGTAAGGTGGCGGGCATGTCTTCGTCCGCGTCCGCGTCGTCTTCGAGTCCTCTCGTGGGAATCGGGTGGGCGCTGCTTTCAGCGTTCGCCTTCTCGACCTTGGGGATCTTCGCGAAGCTCGCGCCGTCCGTGGGCCTCACCTCGGAGACGCTGCTGACGTGGCGCTTCGGTATCGCGGCCTTGGCGCTGTTCACGCTGGGATTTGGGCGTGGCGTGGCGTGGCGCGAACGACTCGTGATGTTGGCGTTCGGGCCGATTTACACGCTTCAAACGGCGCTTTACTTCGCGGCGTTGTCGCGCATCTCGGCGGGAACGGCGGCCTTGCTGCTGTATCTCGCTCCGGCGTTCGTGGTGGTGTACGCGTGGATGCTGGGGCGCCGTCCGGGAGCGGCGCAAGTCGGCGCGGTGGCGTTGACGCTCGTGGGATTGGCCGTGGTGATCGGTCTGCCGAGCGATTCGGACCGTGGCGCGAGCGGACTGCTGCTGGGCGTGCTGACGGCGATGTGCTACGGAGCTTACCTGCTGGGCAGCGAACGCTATTTGGGGCGCCTCGCGCCGTTCACGGTGACGGCGCACGTGGCGCTGGGAGCGACCGTGGGATTCGGGCTGTTGGGAGCGGCGCAGGGACGCCTCGACGTGCCGAGCAGCCTGGAAGCTTGGGGAGTCGTGGTGGCGTGCGTGATCTTCCCGACGCTGTTGGCGCTGCCGTCTTTGTTCGCGGCCATTTCACGTCTCGGCGCGGCGCGAGCGTCGATCATCGCGACGACGGAGCCGGTGTGGACGGCGGTGCTGGCGGCGCTCGTGTTGGGCGAGGCGTGGGGTACGGGTCTGTTGGTGGGCGGAGCGTTGATTTTGCTGGGCGCGGTCTTGGCGCAGTGTCCGGGCCGCGCGAGGTGACTTCAGCTCGTCTCGCCGTGTGCGGTGAGGACGAGCGTGCGCGGTCCGCCGTCGTCGCGGTGCTCGCACAGGTAGAGACCTTGCCACGTGCCGAGCCCGAGGCGGCCGTTCGTGATCGGCAAGGTGAGACTGTCGCCGATCAGGACGGCTTTGACGTGCGCGGGCATGTCGTCGGGACCTTCGAGTTGGTGTTCGAAGGACGACGTGCCGTCGGGCACGAGCCGCGTGAGAAAGCGTTCGAGGTCGCGTCGAACGTCGGGTGAGGCGTTCTCGTTGAGGGCGAGGGAGGCGGACGTGTGACGCAGAAAGACGTGCAGCAGACCGACGCGCACGGTGCTCAGTTCGGGAAGGGCGGCGAGGACGTCGCGTGTGACGAGATGCACGCCGCGCGACTTGGCGGGCAAGGTCAGGGTCGTCTGAAACCACGGCATGCGTTCAGTTCAGCACGGTCGGGTAGGGTGAGGTATGAGGCTGTTGTCGGCGAAAGGTCATGCGCTCGTGGATTGGCTCACGGCGCCGCTTCTGGCGCTCGCGGTGCAACGAGCGAGGCTCTCCGAGCCCGCGCGGTCGTCGGCGCTCATGTTCGTGCCGCTGATTCTGCTGGCGGTGTCGACGACGAGGACGCCGTTGGGAGTCGTGCGGATCGTGCCGCTCCGTCTTCACGGTCGAGCGGAGATCGCCAGCGTGGTCGTTCAGTTCGCTCTGCCGTGGCTGCGTGGGTTTTCGTCGGATCGGCGCGGGCGGAATTTCATGCTGGGGTTCGCGGCGTACAACTTCGCGGTGTGGCTCGCGACGGATTGGGGCAGCACCGAGGGGAAATGAAAAGCGGCCATTCCTGGCCGCCGATGTCATACAAGATAGCGTGGTATGCGCTATGAGTCAAATTGATTCAGGCAGTTGTGACTCGACCTTGGCGTGGGAGTACATTCCCTTTGGCAGCCGTGATTCGAAAGCGCGGAGCCGATTCTGCCAAGCAAGCCGTTCCCGCTCGTCACGTAGACGGCTTTGATAAGGAACCGCCGAACTCTGCGAGGGGCTCGGGCGGTGGGTTCTCTTTGGGCACGAAGCCTTTCGGCCTCCTTCGACCCCTTGTACGAGCACCTCCGCTGAGGGCATAGAGAGCGTTAAGGCACCAAACTCCTGCCTCGTGGGTGTTCGAAACTGGTAGTGGTTTGCCGTCAGCTTTTGACGGTGAGCGGGAGGACGCATGACGCAGACACGCGACAGCATCAACGACATTTGGGGCGCCCGCACCCCGCACGGTGCCGACGCATCTTGGCCCGAGCGCGTCGACGAGCACATCACCGACACGCCGGACCGCTGGGTGCGAGGAACCTGTGTGCTGTGCTCCAATGGGTGCGGGCTCGACATCGGCGTGAAGGACGGACGCATCGTCGGCGTGCGCGGCCTCGCCACGGACGTCACCAACAAGGGGCGCCTCGGCCCCAAGGGGTTGCACGGCTGGGTCGCGAACAACGCCGAGGACCGCCTCACCCGGCCCCTGATTCGCCGGGACGGACGACTTCAGGAAGCCACTTGGGACGAGGCGATGGAGCTCGTCGTGCGCCGCTCGAAAGAGATCGTCGAGCAGCACACGAGCGGCGCGGTCGGCTTCTACACCTCGGGTCAGCTCTTCTTGGAGGAGTACTACACGCTGGCCGTGATCGGCAAGGCCGGGCTGGGCACGCCTCACATGGACGGCAACACGCGGTTGTGCACGGCCACCGCCGCCGCCGCCCTCAAGGAGTCGTTCGGGTCGGACGGGCAGCCGGGCGCGTACGAGGACCTCGACGTGACCGACACGATTATGCACGTCGGGCACAACGTCGCCTCGCAGCAGACGGTGTTGTGGATGCGCATCCTCGATCGACTCGCCGGGCCGAATCCACCGAAGCTCATCGTGATCGACCCTCGGCGTACCTTCACCGCCGAGAAGGCCACCGTGCACCTCGCGCCGAGGGTCGGGACGAACGTGGCGCTCCTCAACGGTCTCATTCGTCTCGTCATCGAGGCCGGAGCGGTCGACCGGGACTTCCTCGACGCGCATACCGTCGGATACGACGCGCTGAAGAAGACCGTCGAGACTTACACGCCCGAGCGGGTCGAGGAGCTCACGGGCGTGCCCGCGCGTGACGTGCGCGCCGCCGGGGAGATCCTCGCGACGACGCGTACCCTCGTCTCCACGGTGCTGCAAGGCGTGTACCAGTCCATGCAGGCGACGGCCGCCGCCGTGCAGGTCAACAACCTGCACCTCGTGCGCGGCCTCATCGGAAAGCCGGGCAGCGGCATCTTGCAGATGAACGGTCAGCCCACGTCGCAGAACACCCGCGAGACGGGCGCGGACGGCGACCTGCCCGGCTTTCGCAACTGGGGTAACCCCGATCACATCCGTCAGCTCGCCAAGCTTTGGAACGTCCCGGTCAACAAGATTCCGCACTGGTCGCCGCCGACGCACGCGATGCAAATCTGGCGGTACTGCGAGACGGGCAGCATCAAGTTCTTGTGGATCCAGGCGACCAATCCTGCCGTGTCCTTGCCGGAGTTGGGTCGAATCCGCCGCATCCTTCAGAAGGAAGACTTGTTCGTGGTCGTGCAGGACGCGTTCATGACCGAGACCGCCCGCCTCGCCGACGTGGTGCTACCCGCCGCGATCTGGGGCGAGAAGACCGGCACCTTCACGAATGTGAGCCGCACCGTGCACATCTCGTGCAAGGCCGTCGAGCCGCCCGGTGAGGCCCGGAGTGACCTCGACATCTTCTTGGACTACGCGCGCCGCATGGATTTCCGCGATCAGGACGGCTCGCCGCTGATTCGCTGGGACGACGCGCGGGGCGCCTTCGAGGCGTGGAAGGAGTGCACGCGTGGCCGACCTTGCGACTACACGGGCTTGACGTACGAGAAGCTTCTGGCGGGCAGCGGCATTCCCTGGCCCGTGAACGAGCGTCACCCTGACGGGACTCTGCGGCTTTATACCGACGGCGTCTTCCCCACCGGGGCGGACGAGGCGGAAACATACGGGCAGGACTTCGACACGGGCGCTTCCGTCACGGCCGAGGAATACCGCGCGAACGACCCGAAGGGCCGCGCGCTCATCAAGCCCGCCGAACACCAGGAACCGCACGAGGTGCCCGACGACGCGTACCCGCTATGGTTCACGACGGGACGGCAGGTCTATCACTTTCACACGCGCACGAAGACCGGCCGGGCGCGCGCCTTGGCGGAGGCGGCGCCGGACGCGTTCGTGCAGCTTTCGCAGGAGGACGCCCAACGGTACGGCATCGAGCAGGACGACTGGGTGCTCGTGGAGTCCCGCCGAGGCGCGATCATCGAACGGGCGCGGATCGGGAACATCGAGCCGGGCCTCGTGTTCGTTCCGTGGCACTACGGCTCTTGGGACGATCCGAGCCGTCCGCGCGCCGCAAACGAGCTGACCCTCACCGAGTGGGATCCCGTGAGCAAGCAGCCGCACTACAAGTACGCGGCGGTGCGGATCAGTCGGTACGACGCGAAGGACGCCTTGCCTCCCATGGGCCTGATGAGCCGCACGATCGACGCCGCGCGTGGTCTGATCGGGAGGCACGGCGACGAGGCGGCGTCCGCGAAGTCCGAATTCGCGCGTCCGAAGACGACGCAGAGGGTGGACGGATGAACGGACGGAGCATGCACGTCGGCAATTACCTCGGCCTCGTCCACGGCAGCGAGGAGCGATTGGTGGACGTTCTGCGCAAAGTCGCTCGGCATCATCGAGACGAACCGGACGTCGAGCAGACTTGCTTGCTGCTCGCCGCGTGGTCCGAAAAGCACCTGAAGTTCCTCCGGCCCCTCGTGGAGAAGTACGGCGAGGAAAAGAACCCCGAGCCCGACGACTTGGAAGTCGCGCTGTTCCACGGGCCGCGCACCGGCAGTTTGGGCTTGCTTCGCGATCTGCACGACTTGTGGCTTATGTCGAACGAGGTGCAGCTTTGCTGGACGGTGTTGGAGCAGGCCGCGCAGGCGTTGCGTGACGACGATCTCGAACGCGTCTGCAAGGAGTGCGGCAAGGAGACGAAGCGTCAGACGGCGTTCTTCCTGACGCGCATCAAGCAGGCCGCGCCGCAAGCCCTCGTGGTGGCTTGAGGATGGCGCGCCTTGCCGTTCGAACGGCAAGGCGCGAAGAAGTCGGAGGGCGCGGCGCTCCTCTCGCCGCGCCCTGTGGTGGTGCACGAAGCGATTCGCGAGGAAGGCGAGAGAGGAACTCGGGCGCTCTACCCGCGCGCTCGGCTTGGATCTCGCGGCAAACTTGTCGATGGCTTCTCTTCGGTACGGAGGGCCTGACGACGGGCGCGTTGTCCTTTTGCTGGATGCCTTGACTACGACGCTGCTCGGGAACATCCTGGGCGGCGTCGAAGCACGCGCAGGTCGCGGCGGGCGAGCAGAAGGAGACGCTTGAGCGCCGTTCGCCCCGAAGAAGCCCGATGACTCAGCGTGGTGAGCAGTGCCCGACGACCCCGACGGGCAAGCCTCGTCGGGGCCGTCTCTTTGGGGTGCGGAGCGGTCGTCGCCAAGTTATTCCAACTGCATGCCCATCGCGTTGTAGCCCGCGTCGACGTACGTGACTTCACCCGTGATGCCGCTCGCCAAGTCGGACAGCAGGAAGAGGCCGAGTTTGCCGACTTCCTCTTGGGTGGCGTTGCGACCGAGCATGCTCATGGCGGCGGCCTTTTCGTACATGCTGCCGAAGCCGGGGATGCTTCGCGCGGCGACCGTGCGCATGGGGCCGGCGCTGATGGCGTTGACGCGGACGTTCTTCTTGCCGAGCTCGTACGCGAGGTAGCGGGTGCTCGCCTCCAGGGCAGCCTTGGCGATCCCCATGACGTTGTACTTCGGCACGACCTTTTGCGAGGCGTAGTACGTCAAGGTGACGATGGCGCCGCCGTCACGCAAGAGCGGCTCGGCATGCCGAGCGACGGACACGAGGCTGTACGCGGAGACGCTCAGGGCCGTGTTCCAGTCTTCGGGCGTCGTGTCGATGAAGCGGCCGTCCATGGCCGGTCTCGGCGCGAACGCCACGGAGTGGACGATGTAGTCGAGCCCGCCGAACTCTTCTCGGACGCGTTCGAACAGTCGTGCGAGGTCCGCTTCGACCGTGACGTCGCACTGCTCGGTGAAGGTGTCGGAGTGCGGCGCGGCGAGCTTTTCGATGTCGGCGCGCAAACGCTCGCCTTGGTAGCTGAAGGCGACCTTGGCGCCCGCCTTGATGAGCTGCTCGCCAATCGCCCAGCCGAGAGAGCGGGCGTTCGTCACGCCGAGCACGAGGGCCGTCTTGCCGGTGAGGTCGATGCCGATCATGCGCGCACTGTACCATCCGTCGCGATTCTCGTCGTGCGCCCTCCTCGAGGGCCGGGAAGACGACGTTCGTTAGAGTTCGGAGAGAGTGAAGCCCTTAAACTGATGATCATGTGGCTTTTCGCGCCGAACTTGAACGTCACGCACGGCTTTTCTACGCGTCACGGCGGCGTGTCGAGCGGACCGTTCGCGTCTCTCAACCTCGATGACCGTGAGGATGACGCGGCGCTCGTGACCGCGAATCGCGAGCGCGCCCTGAGGGCGCTGGACGTGGACGGGCGGATCGTGGCCCGCTTGCATCAAGTGCACGGAACGGACGTGCGAGTGGCAAGTCCTGGCATCCAGGAGGGGGACGCGCTCGTGACCGACGATCCGCGCTTCGTGCTGACGATCATGACGGCCGACTGCTACCCGATTCTGCTGGTCGACGAAGCGGCGGGCGTCGTTGGGGCCGCGCACGCGGGCTGGCGAGGGACGCTCGGCGGGGTGGCGGCGAGAACGGTGGAGGCGATGGAAGGGATGGGAGCACGGCGAGAGCGGATCGTCGCGGCGATCGGTCCGGGCATTTCGGCGCCACGGTACCCGGTCGGGGAGGACTTGGCGCGTTCGTTCGAAGGAGCGTTCGGCGAACAGGTCGTGCGCTGGCGTGACGGCGTGCCGCACCTCGACCTCGCGCGCGCCAACGTGTCGGTGCTGGAAGGGGCGGGGGTGGAGGCGGCGCGGGTGTGGACGTGCGAACGCTGCTCGACCGAACCCGACTTCTTCTCGTTTCGGCGCGACGCTGGACGCACGGGAAGGATGTGGAGCGTCATCACGCCGAATCCTTCACTTCTTATGAAGGAGCAGCCCGTAGAATGAACCTTGTCTTTATGGTTGTCGTGACATCTTCCACCGAGGACGTGGCATGAGCTTGCTGCGACCCCAACTCATCATCGATCACGTCACGGAAATCACGCCGAGCTTTTTGGCATCGCGTGGTCTGCGCGGCATCATCCTCGACCTCGACAACACTCTCGTCGCGTACGGCTCTTACGAGCACGATCACGCGATGCAGGCGTGGGCGAGCGCGCTGCTCAAGGCGGGCGTGCGCTTGTACTTGCTGTCGAACGCGCGACGTTCACGCGTGCGCTTCTGGTCGGGACACTTCGGCTTCGCGGGCAAAGGCTTGGCGAGCAAACCGATTCCGCGCGGATTTCGGAAGGCGGTGCGTCACATCGGCCTTCAGCCGACCGAAGTGGCGATGGTGGGCGATCAGTTGTTCACGGACGTCCTCGGCGGCAACCTCGCCGGGATGTTCACGATTCTCGTGCGGCCCCTCGCCGACAACGCTTTGCCGCACACCAAGCTCGCGCGCCGCTTCGAGCGACTCGTGTTGAGTCGCTATCAAGATTTGCTGCCCCGACCGGTGCCTTCGTCGCATCCATCTTCTCTCAAGTCCGCGCGGCGCGCGGAGTGGCCGCATCGGAGGTCTTGAATCGTGGCTCTTTCCATTGGTGACCGTCGTCTCGGCGCGATTTTGCTCGAGCAGGGGTACGTCAACGACTCGGACTTGCAGCGTGCGCTCGATCGTCACAGCGAGGTCGGCGGACGTTTGAGCGACATCCTGATCGACGCGGGGATGGTCGGCGAGCGGCGCATCGCGCGCGCCATCGAAGAAGCGCTCGGGATTCCACTCGTGAACTTGTCGGTTCTGCAGCCGTCTGCCGAAGCGCTGGCGTCCCTGCCCGCCGCCGGAGCGCAGCAGCATCAAGCCGTGCCGTTCGCCCTCGCGAGCGGCACGTTGCGCGTCGCGTTCGTCGATCCGCTCAACTCGCTCGCCGTGGAAGCCGTGGAGGACGAGACGGGGTACATCGTCGAGCCCTACCAAGCGCTGCGCGAGCAGGTGATGTGGGCGCTCGCGACGTTCTACCCGGAGTTGGGCTTGCAAGTCGCGCCTCCCGAAGAAGTGAAGGAGGCCGCGCACGAACGGCTCGGCGCGCGCCTCGTTCGGCGCGGCTACGTCACGCAGCGCGAGTTGGAAGCGGCGCTGGAGGCGCAGCAGCAAAGCGAGGAGTCGCTCGGGCAGATTCTCGTGAAGCTCGGTTCGATCTCTGAGGAGCAACTGTACCAGATGCTCGCGGAGCAGGCGGGCGCGATCTTCATTCGCAATCCGCGCGATTACGAACCCAGCGAGGCGTTGCTGGGCCTGCTCTTGCGGGCGGACGCGCTGCGTTTGTCGGCGGTGCCGATCGAGGAGCAGGGCGGCGTCGTCACGATCGTTACGTCGGATCCGCGCAAGCGCGACGACATCGAAGCGGCGATCGGCAAGCCGGTGCAACTCGCGCTCGCTCGTCCGAACGACATCGAGAGCCTCATCGAGCGGCTGTATCCGCAGCGAGGCCGCCTCGGCGAGACGCTCGTGCAGCAAGGGTCGCTGTCGCGCGCGCAGTTGCGAGACGCGCTGCAGGTGCAGGCGCGCGAAGGCAAGGTCAAACCGCTCGGGGAAGTCATCGTGGAGCTCGGTTATGCCGGCTCGGAGGAAGTCGATCAGGCGCTGCAACGGCAGCACTCGGGCGGTGGACGCCTGGAGGACACGCTCGTCCAGTCGGGCAAGATCAGCCCGGAGATGCTCGCGCGCTCGCTCGCCGTGCAGCTCGGCTACGAGTTCATCGACCCGAATCAAGCGATGCCCGATCCGTCCGTGGCGCTGCTCGTGCCGGAAGCAACGGCGCGCCGCTACACGGTGGTGCCCATTCGCATGGAGGGCAGCGCGCTCGTCGTGGCGATGAAAGATCCGCGCAACGTCTTCGCCCTCGACGATTTGCGCCTCATCGTGGGCCGCGAGATCGTCCCGGCGGTCATGGCCGAGAAGGAGATCACGCGCCTCATCGAGCGTTACTTCGGCTCGTCGGACATGGCCAAGCTCAACAAGGAGCTCGCCGCGAACGCCAAGGCGAAGGAAGTCGCGCGCGAAGAAGTCGACTTGTCCGTGCTCGACGACAACGCGGTCGTGCGCGTCGTGGACAACATCATTCGCGAGGCGGCGCTGCAGGACGCGTCGGACGTTCACATCGAGCCGTCGGAGACCTCGGTGAAGGTCCGTCTGCGTGTCGACGGAACGTTGCGCGAATATCAGGAGTTGCCCAAAGCGGCCGCTCCCAGCATCGTCGCGCGCATCAAGATCATCGGCGGACTCGACATCGCCGAGCGCCGCGTTCCGCAGGACGGCCGCGTGCGTTTCAAGCGTGGCTCGATCGACATCGATCTTCGTCTCTCGACCTTGCCTACGGTGTACGGCGAGAAGGCCGTGATGCGCCTCTTGCAAAAGGCGAGCAACATTCCCGAAGTCGAGCAGCTCGGCTTCTCGGAGCACAACTTCCAACGCTTCATCGACATCATCGAAAAGCCGTACGGCATCTTCCTCATCACCGGTCCGACCGGCTCGGGCAAGTCGTTCACGACCTTCTCGGTCCTCAAGCGCATCGCGACGCCCGACGTGAACACCACGACCGTCGAAGACCCCGTCGAGTACGAGATTCCCGGCATCAACCAGACGCAGGTGAACGTCGCGGCGGGCTTGACGTTCGCGCGGGCTTTGCGATCGTTCTTGCGTCAAGACCCCGACATCATCATGGTCGGCGAAATTCGTGACTCGGAAACGGCGAAGATCGCGACGGAAGCGGCCCTCACGGGACACCTCGTGATCGCGACGCTGCACACCAACGACGCGCCGGGCGCTGTGACGCGCCTCGAGGAGATGGGCGTCGAGACGTTCAACATCTCGGCGGCGCTCATCGGGGTGCTGGGACAGCGTCTCGTGCGCAAGATCTGTGCGGACTGCAAGATCGAGACGACGCCCGATCCCGAGGTGCTGCGCAAGCTGGGCATCGACGAGACCGCGCTCACCACCGGCAAGTTGTACCGAGGCGCGGGTTGCCCACGCTGCAACGGCACGGGTTACCGTGGACGAATGGCGATTCACGAATTGATGGCCGTCGACGAGCCGGTGCGCCGCGCGATCGTCGCCGGGAAGTCGGCCACGGACATCCGCGACGTCGCCAAGTCCGACTCGGCGATGAGGACGCTGCGGGAAGACGGGCTGGAGAAGGCCTTGCAAGGTCTGACGACGCTCGAAGAGATTCTCGGCAACACGAACGCCTGATTGACCCTGGTTCAAACGGCCCGCTTGGCGAGCACGAAGGAGACACAGCATGATGAAGCCTCAAGGAGACATCACCGACATTTTGAGGGTCGCGACCGATCGGGGTGCCTCGGACATCATCTTGACGGTCGGCTTGGCGCCGCAGTTCAAGATCCACGGATCGTTCATGTCCTTCGACTTCGGTCCGCTCGAAGGAACGGATACCCGCAAGTTGATGTACTCGATGATGAACGAAAAGCAGCAGCGCACGTTCGAAGAGCGCCGCGAGCTCGACTTCTCGTTCGCCCTGGGCGGTCGAGCGCGCTTTCGCGTGAACGCCTTCATGCAGCGTGGCAGCGTCGGCGGCGTGATGCGTCTCATTCCGACGCAGATCAAAAGCGCCGAGGACCTCGACTTGCCGAAGACGATCGTCGACGTCGCGAATTCACCGCGCGGTTTGGTGCTCGTCACGGGCCCGACCGGTTCGGGCAAGTCCACGACGCTCGCCGCGATGCTCGATTGGATCAACACCAACAAGAAGATGCACATTGTCACGATCGAGGACCCGATCGAATTCTTGCATCCGCACAAAAACTCCATCATCAATCAGCGTGAAGTGGGCGGGGACACGCAAGATTTCAGCATGGCGTTGCGCGCGGTGTTGCGCCAAGCGCCCGACGTGATTCTCGTCGGAGAAATGCGCGACTACGAGACGATCAAGGCGGCCGTGACGGCGGCCGAAACGGGTCACCTCGTGATGGGGACGCTTCACACGAACTCGGCGCCCGAGTCCATCGACCGTATCGTGGACGTCTTTCCCGAAGAGCAGCAAGCGCAAATCCGCGTGCAACTCGCGAA
The DNA here is from genome assembly GCF_003217515.1 of Deinococcus yavapaiensis KR-236. Taxonomy (NCBI): domain Bacteria; kingdom Thermotogati; phylum Deinococcota; class Deinococci; order Deinococcales; family Deinococcaceae; genus Deinococcus; species Deinococcus yavapaiensis. The sequence goes on from NZ_QJSX01000014.1 coordinate 68,654, forward strand.
CAACCTCGTAGCGATCATGACGCAACAACTCCTGCCCCGCCTCGACCAAGACGGCCGCGTTCTCGCGTACGAGTTGCTCATCGCCAATCCGGCGGTGCGCGCGCTTATTCGCGAAGGCAAGACGTACCAGATCACGTCGGTGATGCAAGCCGGTGGGCAGCAGGGCATGGTGACGATGGACGCTTACCTGGCGCGTTTGTACCGCAAGCGGATGATCAGCTACGACGTCGGCTTGGAGCGCTCGGTGGACGCCAAGGAGTTCGCGCGGCTCGTGTCGGACGGAACGACCGGAGCGACCACATCGACCGCCGCTCCGCGTCCCGCGGCCTCGACGACAACGACGCAGCCCTCGTCGACGTCCAATCCGTACGGTCGACGCTGAACGTCCTCGCCTTCTTGGCGGTAATGCAAGGGACCCTCAAGAAGTCTTGAGGGTCCCTTGCGTCGCTCGCGACTCGCGCGCCGCATACTCGGCGGCATGACACAACCCGGACCGACTTCTCCGATTCACGATCCGCCGTCCACGCCGACTTTGCCCGAGCGCACGCCGTCGATCGAGGACGCTCCCATTCCGGCGATCGATCCGCCTTCGAATCCGGACACGCCGGGATTGCCCGGTGAAGCGCCGACGCGCACGCCCGGCATTACCGTTCCGTCACCCGTGCCGATTTGATCGAGGCTCCTCGGGCCGTACGGGTGCGGGGCGCTCCGCTCGACGGGGCGAACCGAGTTCCCGAAACTGCCCGTGCGCTCTTTCCAGGCAAGGCGAGAAACGAGAGGCCGGATGTTTCTCGCCTCCTTTGCCGATCGGCGAGTTGCCGTCACGTCGTCCGAGTGGTTCCTCGTTGCCGTTGAACGCGATCGGCCTCCGCGCTCGCCATGGCGAGCGCGGAGGCCGATCGTGGGCGTTCACTCTGCGACGTACGTCTTTTCGATGGGCATACCGACGGCGTTGCCCCACTCGGTCCACGAGCCGTCGTAGTTCGAGACCTTCGGGTACCCGAGAAGTTGCGTCAAGACGAACCACGAGTGGCTGCTGCGCTCGGCGATGCGGCAGTACGCGATGACTTCCTTGTCGGGCGTGACGCCTTGCGGCTCGTACAGCGCGCGCAGTTCCTCGGGCGTCTTGAAGGTCCCGTCCTCGTTGACCGTCTTGGCCCAGGGAATGTTGCTCGCACCGGGAATGTGACCGCCGCGCAGCACGCCTTCTTGCGGGTAGTTCGGCATGTGCGTGACCTTACCGCTGAATTCGTCGGGGCTGCGCACGTCCACCATGGCGCCCGCGCCCGCGCGGACCTTCTCGATGTGCGCCTTGACTTGATCGCGGTACGCGCGGATGCTTTCGTCACGTTGCCCGGCGGGGTACTGAGTCGGCTCGACGCTCGGCGTCTCGGTAGAGAGGGGGCGGCCTTCGGCGACCCACTTTTGGCGGCCGCCGTTCATGAGCTTGACGTTGGTGTGCCCGTTGTATTGAAAGAACCAGAAGGCGTACGCGGCCCACCAGTTGCTCTTGTCACCGTACAAGATCACCGTGGTGTCGGGCGTGATGCCGAGGCGTCCCAGGAGTCCCGCGAACTCGTCGGGTTGGATGAATTCGCGCATGACGGGATCCCAGAAGTCGAGTTGCCAGTCGATCTTGACGGCACCTTCGACGTGGCCCGTCTCGTACAGCAAGATGTCCTCGTCCACTTCGACAAGGCGAAGCCCGGGATCGCCGCGATGCTGCTCGACCCAGTCGGTCGAGACGAGCACGTCCTTCACGTAGTTCGATTGCGTTTGCGTCATGAATGATTCCTCCCTCGCGCATTGTAAACAGGATTTCAGGAAGTTGACAGAAGTTGTCAATTACAATCCACGCACGGTCCCCTCCCCCGCTCGCCTTGTACACTCCTGTTCATGACCGACGCCGCCATGCCCGCCAAACTCGACGGGATCGTCAAGATGTTCAAGAGCCTTCCGAAAGGAATGCGTTTACAAGCCCTGTTAGAGTACTCCAAAAAGCTTCCCGCCTTGCCCGCCGAGTACAAGGACCATCCCGAGCGCATGGAGCAGGTGCCCGAGTGCGTCAGCCCGTTCTTCCTCGCCACCACGGTCGAAGGCGGCCACGTGAACATGTACTTCGACGTTCCCGCCGAAGCGCCCACCGTGCGCGGGTTCGCCAGTATCCTCTCCGAAGGGCTCGGCGGCGGCTCGCCTCAAGACGTCCTGAACGTTCCCGACACCTTCTACTACGACATGGGCCTCTCCGATCTCATCACGCCGAACCGACTCAACGGCATGCACGCGATCTTGCGGCGCCTCAAAAACCAAGTGCGCGAGCACGCGTAACCCGCCTTCACCTTCCCCTGGCCCGCACATGAGCGAGAAGCGGGACAGTGGGAAGGCGCCATGACCGACTCTCTCACTCCCTTGCAAGCGCGCCGCGCCGCCCGTCGTCTCGCCCGCCAAGTGTTCGGCTACCGCAACTTGCGGGCGGGACAGGAAGACGCCATCAAGAGCGTCCTCGAAGGGCACGACACCCTCGCCGTGATGCCGACGGGCAGCGGAAAGAGCGCCATCTACCAAATCGCCGCGCTGTCGCTCGATGGCCCGACGATCGTCGTCTCGCCGCTCATCGCCTTGCAGCGCGATCAAGTGGACTCGCTGCAAGAGCTGCAGGAAGACGGCAGCAGCGCGGCCCTTCTGAATTCCACGCTCTCGGCCTCCGAGCGGGCGCAAGCCTTGCGGGCCTTTCAAGCGGGAGAGTTGGAGTTTTTGTTTCTCGCGCCCGAGCAGCTCACGAACGACGAGACGGTCGCGTGCCTCAGGGCCTCGAATCCCAGTTTGTTCGTGGTGGACGAAGCGCACTGCGTCTCCGAGTGGGGATTCGACTTCCGGCCCGACTACTTGCGGCTCGGCGCGGCTATCGAGGCGCTCGGTCATCCGCGGGTGCTCGCCCTCACGGCGACGGCCGCGCCGCCCGTGCGCGCCGAGATCGTCGAGCGCCTCGGCATGATCGAGCCGCGCGTCATCGTGAGCGGCTTCGACCGTCCGAACCTCACGTTGTGCGTGACGGAATTCGAGCAGGACGCGTTGCGCCGCGACGCCGTACTGAAGTTCGTGCAAGGCGCCGAGAAACCCGGGCTCGTGTACGCGGCGACGCGCAAGAAAGCCGAGGAACTCGCCGAGGCGCTGAGCTCGCGCGGTCTGCGTTCGGCGGCGTACCACGCGGGCATGAAGGCCGCCGACCGTGACGCCGTGCAGCGCGGCTTCATGGCGGACGCCTTCGACGTGATCGTCGCGACGACGGCCTTCGGCATGGGAATCGACAAGCCGAACGTACGCTTCGTCGCGCACGCGGACTTGCCGGGCAGCCTCGACGCTTACTACCAGGAGATCGGACGCGCGGGGCGCGACGGCGAGCTTGCCACCGTGCACTTGTTCTTCACCCACGCCGACACGAAGCTGCGCAAGTTCTTCGCGTCGGGCGGTTTGCTCGCCGCCGATGACTTGCAGCATCTGCTGAGCATCCTCGAAGACGAGGGGCGGCCGGTCGCGCCTTCGCGCCTCTCGGAAGAGACGAGCTTCTCACAAACGAAGCTGACGTCGGCCCTCACGCGCCTCGAGGAGGTCGGCGCCATTCGCTTCACGGAGGACGGGGCCGTGGAGGTGCTCGAAGGCGTCGAGTCCACGGAGGCGGCGCAAGCCGCGTCCACGGCGCAGCACGCCCGCAAGGAGTACGAGCGGTCGCGGTTGGAGATGATGCGCGCGTACGCGGGCACGAGGGGATGCCGCCGCGCGTTCCTGCTGGGGTACTTCGGCGAAGCGTTCGAGCCGCCGTGCGACCGCTGCGATACTTGCCGTTCGGGGCGGCGTGTCGAAGCGGACGAGAACGCCGAGTTCGGCGTTGGTGAGCGCGTGCGGCACAAGACGCTCGGCGAAGGACAAGTGACGCTCGTGGAATCCGGCAAGGTGACGGTGCTGTTCGACGAGCACGGGTATCAAGCGCTCGCGCTGAAGTTCGTGCGCGACAACGAACTGCTGGAGGTGCTCGACGCGTCCAACGAGGCCGTGTGAGCGGCGTCGGGATGTCGAGCGGTTCGAGCAGGTGGCGAGGTCACTCGCGAAAGGGGCGGACTCATCCGCCCCTTTCTTGTCAGGACGTGGCGTCCTCGCGAGCCTCGTGGGCGACGCCCCGCTCGAACTTCGGAATGCGGGCTTGAATTTCCGGCGGGAAGGTGAGGCCCGCGTAGAGGTCGTCGAGGTGAGCGTCGTGGTTGTTGGGAAGGATCGGGAAGTTCTGGCGCTTGGTGTACTCCACGACCTTGCCGCGCCTCGGAGGCGGTTCGCCCTCGACGCTCTTCATGACTTCGCGCGCTTCCTGCTCACCGAGGTTGCGCTTCAAAAGCATGAGGGTGTCGTCGGCCGACAGGAAGTACTGCGCGACGGTCGCGAAGATTTTGCGGCCGTACGGTCCGATGTCTTGTCCCATTTCGAGGGCTCCGACGAGGTGGGCCATGAAGCGGTTGCTCTTGAGGGCTCTGCGTTCGTTCGACATGTGACCTCCTTCGCGCTCACGGTAGGCGCCCCGCGCGGCTTCGTGCGTAAACGCGGCGTGATGACGTCTTGAGGCTTGCTGGCATCATGCCGTCGCGCGTGGTATGAGGAGGTATGACATCGCTTCGTTGGGGATTTTTGGGCGCCGCGCGCATCGGTCACGCGCTCGCTCCGGCCGTGAAGAACGCGGGGCACGTTTTGCAGGCGGTCGCGGCGCGCGACGTGAATCGGGCGCGCGAGTTCGCCGGGAGGTACGACGTCGCCCGCGCGTACGGCAGCTACGACGAGTTGCTCGCCGACCCCGAAGTCGACGCGATCTACAATCCTTTGCCGAACGACGCGCACCTGCCGATGACCGTGGCGGCGTTGGAGGCGGGCAAACACGTCTTGTGCGAAAAGCCGCTCGTGATGAACGCCGAGGAGGCGCGCGCCCTGCGCGAGGCGAGCGAGCGTACGGGGAAGCTGGTGCTGGAAGCGTTCGCGTACCGCTTTCATCCGGGCTTCGAGCGAGCGCGAGAAGTCGTGGCGTCGGGCGCCTTGGGAGACTTGCGGCTGGGGCACGCCTTGTTTTGCTTCACCCTCGATCGCCCGGACGACTTTCGCTGGAGCGCCGAGAAGGGCGGCGGCGGCTTGTACGACGTGGGGTGCTACTGCGTGAACGGATTGCGGATGCTGCTGGGGCGCGAGCCGACGCGGGCGTCCGCTTTTCAGCGTTTGGAGCGTGGCGTGGACGGAACGTTGTCGGGGCTGCTGGACTTCGGCGAGGCGAGCGCCACCGTGAACTGCGGTCAGGCCGCGTCGTACCAGCAGCGCCTCACGCTCGTCGGCACGAACGGCTCGATGGTCTTCGATCACGCCTTCACGAGCAAGGGCGGCGGGCACACGTTGCGGGTGAACGGCGAATCGGAGACGATCGAGCACGCCGACGCTTACCAGCGCATGGTGGAGCACTTCGGTCGGGCGGCGCACGGCGTGGAGCCGTTGCGTTTCACGATGGACGATTCCGTCGCGCAGGCGCGCGTGCTCGACGCCTTGTTCGCGAGCGCCCGCCAAGGGCACACGGTAGACGTTTGACGTCGGTCGGCTGAGAAGACGGCCTGCACTTCTCCGTGCAGGCCGTCTTCCAAAGTTCGCTCAATCGTCTTTTTGGTGGCGGTATTGCTGGATGTGATCGTAGACGCTTTCGGGAAAGTCGAGGTCGCGGTACACGTTGCCTTCGTCGGGATCGTCCACGTTCGGCAAAATCGGGAAGTCCTGCTTTTGCATGTACTCCAAGATCTTCTCGCGGCGCGGCGGATTGTAGTCGTGCTGCTCGACTTGCTTCACGAGGTCGCGCGCTTCGTCCTGTCCGAAGTCGTGGTCGTTGGCGAGCTTGCCCACGAGTTCGTCTTCGTTCATGAAGTGGCGGCCTACGATCGCGAACACGAGGCGACCGTAATGCCCGATGTCTTGCCCTTCGTCGAGCGCGTCGAGCAGGTGGGACATCATGTGGTTCTTGCGCAAATCTTCAATCGCCATAACTTTTCCTCCTCAGTTAGCCTAAAGCGTAATTATGGCGCGTCGGTGGCAGGGTTCTGAGGAGCACTTCACGCCCGTCTCAAGCTGAAGGGAACCTCTGCGATGCAAGAAGGCGACGTCGGCGTTCCTTCACGCCGCGTCACGTCGCGGCTACTACGCTGCCAACATGGATTGGGAGAGACTCAGACGCAGCACGAACGTCCAAGACCGCCGTGGTGGCGGTCTCGGCGGTGGACTCGCGATTGGCGGCGGCGGCGCCTTGCTCATCGCGCTCGTGTCGTTGCTGTTCGGCGCGAACCCGGCGGATGTCCTCAATCAACTCGGCGCGGGCGGATCGCAATCGGGCGGGCAGTACGAGCGCACGCCAGAGAACGACCGTCAAGCGGACTTCGCCGCGCGAATCCTCGGCAGCACCGAGGACGTGTGGAGCGGCATCTTCCAGCGCAGCAACAAAACCTACACCCCGACTCAACTCGTGCTGTTCGACGGCGTGGACTCGTCGGCGTGCGGTTCGGCGAACGCCGCGACGGGCCCGTTCTACTGCCCGTCCGACCAAGACATCTATCTCGACCTCTCGTTCTTCCGTCAACTCGAACAGCTCGGCGGATCGGGCGACTTCGCGCGGGCGTACGTCATCGCGCACGAAGTCGGACATCACGTGCAACAGGAACTCGGCATCGAACAGCAAGTGCGCAGCCAGCAAGCAGGGCTGTCGCAAGCGGGCGCGAACGCCTTGTCGGTTCGCTTAGAGTTGCAAGCGGACTGCTTCGCGGGCGTGTGGGGCCACGGCGCGTCGGACATCGCCAACCTCACCGACGCCGATTACCGTCAAGCGATCAACGCCGCCGCCTCAATCGGTGACGACCGCCTGTCGGGCGGACGCGCCACGCCCGATTCGTTCACGCACGGCTCGTCGCAACAGCGCGTCACGTGGTTCCAGCGCGGGTTGGAAAGTGGCGATCCCAACAAGTGCGACACCTTCGCGCAGTAACGCCCGCCTCGGCGTCCCTCCGCTCACCTCTCTAAAGTTCGTTGGTCCGTTCATCACCCGCGCTTCGAAGCGCGGGTGTCACCTTGAGGCATGCAAGTCATCCGGCCCTCGTCGTGGAGCGAACTGCAAGACGTCTTGTACGAAGGCGCGTGGAATCCGTCGCTGCGCCGCTTTCGCTCGCCCTTCGCGTACCGTGGCGTGTCCGACGCGCGCTACTCGCTCCGCACGAGCCTCGCACGCCTCGGTGGAACGCCACGCGACTTGGAGCGCCACTTGCTGCGGGCGTTTCGGCGTTACGCGTACACGAGCGTGCAAGAGCGCGAGTCGTACTGGCATTGGCTGGCGCTCGGACAGCATCACGGCCTTCCGACGCGTCTGCTCGACTGGTCGTACTCACCCCTCGTCGCCCTGCACTTCGCGACGGCGAGCATCGAGAAGTTCGACACGGACGGCGTCGTCTGGATGGTGAACTTGTCCCAGGCGAACGCGTCCTTGCCCGAACCGCTCGCGCGGCACCTCGCCGAGGACGGAACGGACGTGTTCACCGTGGAAAGCTTGACGTCCTTTTCGCGTCGTCACGCCCGCGAGCGCGATCCGGACGCCATGACCTTCGACGTGCAGGTGCTCGAGGATCTCGAACGCACGTCTGACGAACCGTTCCTGCTGTTCTTCGAACCGCCGTCGATCGACGAGCGCATCGTGCAGCAGTACGCGCTCTTCTCGCTGCTTTCCAATCCTGCCACGGCTTTGCAAGACTGGCTGAGCGACCACGAGGACGTGTATCGTCAAATCGTCCTTTCGGCGGACCTCAAGTGGGAGGTTCGCGACAAGCTCGATCAGGCCAACATCAACGAGCGCACGCTGTTCCCGGGGTTGACGGGGCTCTCCACGTGGCTCAAGCGGTATTACCTTCCGCGCGACGCGGACGAGGACGCAGACGAGGACAAGGAATCCGGCGGCCCCCGGGACGCGAACGAAACTTGAGGAAGTTGCCATCCGATCGAGCGGGCGCGTCCCTACCCTGACGTCATGACGAACGACACCGAACGAGACGAAGCGCGGCAAGGCAAGTCGGGCGGCGACGACGTCGCGCGCCGAGAACGTGAACTCGCACACGGCGAAGTGCCCGACCGCTCGGAGACGGGCGGCGGACCGAGCCTCGGCGTGACGACCGACGGCCGTACCGGGCCCGGTCACAGCACGGACAACGGCCCTAAGAGCACTTTGCGTGTCGAGCATGACTTCAGCGGCGACGGCAATCTCGCCGACTCGGGCAAGGACCGCGACCTCGTGGATTTCGCCGACAAGGCGAGCGAGAGCGGCGAGTAAGCATCACCAGCGCATGAGGCGCAGGGCGTCGTCGAACGTCGACACGCCCTGCGCCTCTAGCATCAACGTTCGTCCCAGCGTCAAGGCGAGGCGCTCGGCGACGGCGCGCGCCTCGGGGTTCTCGATGCCGTCAAGGTCCGAGACGTGCGCGAAGCCGACCGTACGCCGAATCATCTCGCAGCCCGCGAAGCCGACCGTGTCGCGCAGCACTCCTTGCAAGAAGGCGTCTTGAAAGGCGGGAGAGTTCCATGACGGCGACTCGGCCTTCGCGAGCCGTTCACGAAAGTCCGCCTCGAACGTCGACCACATCGACCGTCCTTCTTGCAGAAGGTACGAGCGGAATTCGGCCCTCGCCGCGCGGTGCTCCGTGCGAACTTCGTGCGCGCACGCGCTCAGCAAGAGGTTGGCGAGGAAAAGGCCGAGGTCGAAGCCCATCGGGCCGACGAAGGCGAACTCCGAGTCGATGACGCGGTGGTCGTCGCCGAGCGACATCACGCTGCCCGTATGCAAATCGCCGTGCAAGAGAGCTTGGGCGCTCGTCAGAAAGGTGAGCTTGAGGCGCGCCGCGTGTGCCCGCAGCGACTCGTCGCCCTGCAAGTCGCGCACGTCGTTCGCGACGAGGTCGTTGAAGCGGTTGCGCTCCGCTGCTTCCGAGAACGGCTCGGTGAAGACGAGGTCCTCGGTGATGCGGCACAACTCGGGATTGTCGAAGTCTCCGACGAGGCGGCGCTTCTCGTCGCTCGGCAAGGCGAAGTCCGACGTGTCGAACAGGGTGGCGGCCAGAAAGCGTCCCATCGCCTCTCCGAGCCCCGGCAGGACGCGCCTCTCGTTGAGCAGGCCGCGCACGACGCGGTGCTCGCGCAAATTCTCCATGACGCTCAGGGCCATGACGTCGTCGTGCCAGAAGGGGCGGGGCACGAAGTCGGGAGCACTCTCGAAAAAACGCCGCAAGGACCGCGCCTCGTAATGCGCTCGCCGCGTCGACAGGGGCCAGCCTTCGCCCGCGACACGAACGTACGGCAACGCCTGCTTCACGAGCAGGCTTCGCGAAGGGCGGTCCCGCTCGGCGACTTGAAACACGAGGTTGAGGTTGCCGTCGCCGACTTCACGCACCGACAAGTCCGCCGTGAGGTCCAGCAGGTCGGCACTTTCGGAACGCGACCGCAAGTACGCGACGACACTGTCGAGGCTGAGCGGTCGGTACGCTCCGAACGACACGGCGTCCGTCACTTCGCCGCCTCCGACTTCAACGACTCCAAGAGGGCGCGCGTTCGCGGAGCCCGCCCGTCCTCGACGGTTCGCACGTCGCTGAGCAGGGTGCGCAGGTCATCCTCGACGTCGAGGTCGTACCACGAGGCGACGTCCACGAGGTGCAGTCCGCCCTCACGGGCCCGCTCGCGCGTCTGGTCGGCGACGACCTCCGTGCTCCACGCGATGCGCTGAAACAGAACGTCGTGCAGGTGCTTCATGCCGAGCAGGTAGTAACCGCCGTCCGTCACCGCTCCCAGGACGACGTCCACGTCGGGTCGTGCCAGCGCGTCGAACGCGCTTTGCACGTGCGCGCGCGGCAAGCTGGGGTTGTCGGTGCCGATCAGAACGACCGCGCGGGCCCCTGTGTCGAAGGCCGCCCGAAAAGCCGACACGAGGCGCGCTCCGAAGTCCTCGCCGAGCTGCGGGGCGAGGGCGAAGTCGGGGGCGAGCGCCGTGAAGAAGCTTCGCGCCTCCGGCGTGGGCGGAGCGAAGCTCAGCAAGGGACTCGCCGCGCACGACCTCACGAGGTCGAGCGTGTCGAGCAAGGCGCTTTCGTACACGCGGGCGGCGACGTCGGGGCCGAGGGTCGCGGCGATTCGCGTCTTGACCTCGCCCGCGCGAGGACGCTTCGCGACGACCACAAGGGTACGTCGATCCGCGAAGTTCTCGTGGTCGGGCCCGAGTTCGCTATCGTGAGCAGGCATGGACATCGTGATGATACCCTCCGCGTCCGCCGGCCTGGGCCACATCGGGCGCACCGCCGCCTTGGGAAGAGCTTTAACGAAGCTCGACGCGAGCATTCACGTCGAGTACGTCCTCAACGCCGACCGCCTGCGACCTCAATGCGAGGAGGCCGCGCGGGCGACCGGCTTTCCGACGCGCGTCATGGGCCACCGTCGGCCCGACAATCGCCGCGCCGTCGTGACCGAGGCGCTCGGTCACGCGGACGTCATCGTGGACGACACCCAAGGCGAGCTCATCCACATGAAGGCCTTGCTGCCGAAGGCTCGGTGGGTCCACATTCCGATGTTTCCCCTCGGCGACGAGCTGTTCATGAATTGGCCCGCCCTCACGCTCATCGACGGCTTGCTGTGGGCCTATCCGCCGGGGCTCGGCTTTCCCGACGAACTCTCGTTTCTCGGCGACCGAGCACGTCGCGTCGGGCCGTTTCTGAGCGTGAAGGACGTGCCGACGAAGGCGGCGGCCCGAACACGCTTCGGCTTTCGGCGCGGCGAGGAAGTGCTCGTCTACGCGCCGCGCGGCATGTCGTTCGGGCCGGAGTTCGGCGTGCGCGTGCTGAGCGCGGTCTTCGAGGGCGCGCGGCTTCGGCGCGAGAGCGGCGCCAAGGTTCGGCTCGTCCTCGCGGCGACGAATCCGCACGAACTGGCCTTCGCGGGCTTGCCGCCCGAGCTTCCCGAATGGGTGACGACCTTCGGCACGGTCGCGCCCGCCGACATGCTCGCCCTCATTCGCGCCGCCGACGTCGCCGTCACCGAGGGCAGCAACATGACGCAAGAGGCGGCGGCGCTCGGCACGCCGATTTTGATGGTGCCCGGCACGATCTACGAGACGTGGCTCATGGGCACGCGGTTGCTCGAACGCGGGGGAGCGCGGGTGCTGTGGATCGAGGACGTCTTTCCCCGGTCGGTCGCCGATCAATTCGCGGCGATTCTCGGCGACGAAGGCGAGCGCGGTCGGCTCGTGAAGACCGCCAAGGCGTTCGTCGGCGAGTCGGGCCACGAGAAGGCGGCGCGGGCCGTCGCGGAGATCGGGCGTGGCCCGAGGCGCGACGTGCCTCGCGACATGCTCGTTTAATCGGCGGCGAGGTCGGCTTCGGGCTCGAAGCGGCGAACTTGACGCGCGAGTTCCGCCGCGAGCGGCTCGAAGCGCTCGCGTTCGCCTCCTTCGTCGGCGTAGTTCCACAAGCCGTTGTGGCAGTGACGGTCATCGTCCCAGCCGGGGTGGTTGAGAATGGGATACCAGCACACCCCGCCGACGTCCACGCCGATCGACCGCGCGATCTCCACCTCGTCGCACACGTGGGCGAGCCACGCGGGTCGCTCGTCGCCCTCGCAGCCCGTCTCGGCGAGGAAGAGAGGGCGGCGAAAACGCTCGTGAACGTCGCGCAGCAGCGTGTGCAACGGGCGGTGCAGCTCGTCACCCGAAAAGAGGTTGACTTCCGGCGGCCCGCCCTCGCGGTGAATCCACTGGTTGTACGGGTAGTAGTTCAGCCCGACGATGTCGAGAAAGGACTCGTCGCCGCCGAGTTCGGGGGCGACCCGCCCGGCGAGCATGTCGAGCGCCTCGAACTGGTTGGCGTGGTGCCAGCGAGCGATCTCGTGCTCGTGGGGTCGCGCGGGATCGCCGACGATGTTGATGAGAGGCTCGGTGTGCACGAAGCGCGCGGCGGGCAGGACGGCCCGAATCTCGCGCATGGCGGCGACTGCGGCGAGGACGAGTTGCCGCTTGAGTTCCGGCGAGCGAAAGCTCGCGAAGGGATTGAGGTACGCCGAGTGACCGCCCACGAAGGCGAACCACGAGATTTCGTTGATCGGCGTGACGAGCGGCGCGAGGTCGCCCTCGGCCTTCAAAAGCTCCGCGAAGGCTCGGGCGAACCCCGCGAAGCGGTCCGGGAACTCTGCCGAGAAGAGATCGAGGTCGTCGGGCCAGCCGTAGTGGAAGAGGTCCCAGATGACCTCCACGCCGACTTCTCGCGCCGCTCGGTGCATCGGTAGGAAGCTCGAGAAGTCATACGTTCCGGGACGCGCCTCGACGAGGTGCCAGCGCAGGCCGTCGCGCGCCGCTCGAACGCCGACTTCCCTCAGGCGCTCGTAGTCCTGGCGCGCGAACGCGTCGTGCCGCGTGCTCGCCACGAGGTCGAGCCGCCGTCCCGAACGCAGGCGGTGCGACGAGCACTCGAAGCCGCCGAGGAAGAAGCTGCCGAACAACGAACGTCTCATGCCACGGATCGGGCGGCGAAGCGCTTCGCCGGGGCGGCGAATTCGTCTTGCGCGGCGACGAGTTGGATTTCGCGCGTGCCCGCCTCGTGCGTGAGTTCCAGCAAGCGGTAAAGGGCGGACACGGCGAGCTCGAGGCTGTCTCGCACGCTGCCCGTCTTGAGGTACTGCCCGAAGAACAGCGCGGCGATGGCGTCCCCGGTGCCGTTGCGCGGCGGATCGAGGGGCAGCAGCGGCGTCGAGACGAGCCACGCGCCTTGACCGGACACGGCGAGCGTCTCGATGTGTCCTTCCGGAGCGTCGTCACGCAAGAGGCTCGTGACGAGAACGACGTTCGGGCCACCTTGCCGAATGTGGGCGCGCAGGGTGTGCGCGGCGCTGAGGGCGTCTTCGAGCGTCTTCACGCTTCGGCCGGTGAGCAGTTCGAGCTCGAACTGGTTCGGCGTGACGATGTCCGCCTCGACGGTCGCGCGCTCTTTCATCACATCGGGCACTTCGGGGCGCACGAACACGCCGCGCCCCACGTCCCCCATGACGGGATCGCAGCAGTACAGCGCCCGCGGATTGGCTTCGCGGACGCGGCGAACGGCGTCGAGGACGGCCGAGACGGTGTTCGCGTCGCCCATGTAACCGCTCAGGACGGCGTCGCACGTTCCCAAGACGCCCCGCTCGGCGATGCCGTCCACGAGGTCGCGCATGGCGTCGGGCGAAAACACCTGCCCTTTCCACTGGCCGTAGCCGGTGTGGTTCGAGAATTGCACGGTGTGAATCGCCCAGACTTCGAATCCGAGGCGTTGCAGCGGAAAGACGGCGGCGGCGTTGCCGACGTGGCCGTAGCTCACCCAGGACTGGATCGAGAGGATGTTTCGCGGCAAGGTCGTGCTCACGAGGGGCATCATACGCTACGGGCGGCCTCGGGCGCGGCTCACCAAGGAAGCGTAGTCTGCGGTCATGCGCCGCTTGCTGCTCTGCCTCGCCTTCTCCTCGCTCGCGTTCGCCCAGACGCACGACCACTCGCCGCCGCCCTCGGCGCCTTCCACGTCCGCGCCCGTGGCGAGTCACGATCACTCCGTGCTGGGAGGCGAGCTCATGGCGAGCTTGGAGCGGCTCGACGGTCGGACGTTCGACCGCGCCTTCCTGAGCCTGATGATCGCGCATCACGAGGCGGCCAACGCCATGAGCGAGGACGTTTCGAAGAGCGCTCAAGACGCCAAGGTGCGGACGTGGGCGAACGAGGTGCTGCTCGCTCAGCGCGGCGAAGTGCGTGAGATGCGCGCCATGCTGGGCGACTTCGATCTCGGCGGTGTGGACGAGGCGCGTTACGCGGCGATGGCGGCCGACATGAAGCCGATGGTGGACGAGGTTCGAACGGCGCGGCAACTCGACGACGCGTGGGTGAGCGGCATGGCTCGCCATCACGCTCTCGGCATCGTGATGGCGACGGTCGCGCTCTCGAAGTCCGACAATACGCTGATTCAACTGCTGGCCCGCAACATCATCTTGCTGCAATCCAGGCAACTCGCCGAGTACCGGGCTTGGACGGCCGATTCCTGAGAACCGAGACGTCAGCTTGCCGTTAAGTGGGTTGGTATAGTAAAGAGATCGTGAACGACACGCTCATCTACGAACAGGACCAAGAGGTCCTTCACGCCATCCAACTGCAAGGAAACGCCACCGTCGCCGCGCTCGCCGCCCACCTCGGCTTGCCGGTGCTCAGCGTTCGCGCCAGCGTCAACCGCCTGCTGGTTCGCGGCCACATTCGCGGTCACAAGATCAGCGACGTCCGCGTCGAGTACCACAGCGCTTGAGACAACGAAGAGGAGGAGACGCTCGGCGAGCGTCTCCTCCTCTTGAAGCGGGAAAGGTCAGTCGTCTCGGCGCTTCGTCGGGACTTCCGGATTTTCGACGAATTCGGTCGGATCGAGTTCGCTGAAGCCGACTTCGGTCTCGAACTTCTCGATCTTGGCGTGCAGGCGCTTCACGTCTCCTTCGACGAGCCCGTAGTCGAACGAGTTCCAGATGGCCGTCTGCTGCGTTCCGTCGTTGTCGAACGTCGGCACTTCGCGCGTGCGCTTGATGCCGTCCTCCAACTGCTTTCGGCCCTCGATGCCGAGTTGACGAAACACGACTTGCATCACGTCGCGGCTGAAGTCACGCGGTCCGTAGATCCCGGCGCGGTACACCGTCTCGGCGAACTTGTCCCAATCCGGAACGAGGTGCGACGACGGCATGGCAAAGCCGCTGATGACCGTCTTGATCGCTTCGAGCGTGCGCTGCGGGTAGTAGTACAAGTACAGGCGCACGCCTTCGAGGAAGAAGTTGTAGTGCGCCGCCTCGTCCACCGCGATGACTTGCGCGACTTGCGCCAGCACGGGGTCCTTCACGTCGGCGAGGTGCGGCCGGTCGCTTTTGCCCTGCGCGATCTTCATGAGGTTGAGGTAGTTCAGCTGCGTGGCGCGCTCTTGAAACACCGTGTACACGAGGTTCGTGATGGCGTCCGGAAAGGGCAGCGTCCACTGCTGGCTGCGCAGGCGCTCCTTGTACTCGGCGATCCACTGCGGCGAGCGTTGACGCGAGAACAGCACCGCGTTTTCCCAGGCGTCGGCGTGCTTTTCCTCTTCGCTGCCCCAGCGCAATTGGAAGTGACTGCGCCCGTGGCTGCGCCGCACGAGGTTCACGAGTTCCGACGTGTAGTCGGGCGCGTACTGCTCCACCGCGAAAAAGCCTTGCACGGCGGTCGTGATTTCCGACGGCCAGTCTTGGGCCAGCTTGCGCCAATCGAAGCTCTTGTCGGGATTCCAATTACGCGTTTCTTGGCTTCGCGCCGTGTACCAACGGTACAAGCCCAGGAATGCTCGCTCGATGAGGCGGTCCTTCTCGGCGTTGGAAAGCAAGCCCGCAGGCTGTCGGCGACCGAGCGGGATGGCGGATGGGGGCATAATGTCAGTCACAGTCTTGCTATCGTACAAGACGAACGTCCGTCCTTTCGTGATTCGTGTAGGGAAAGTCCGTTCCAGAACACGAAGTGAAGGTCTCCCCCACACTAGCTTGAGGTGTGCGCCGCGTCCTCGTGCCCATCCTCGCCCTGCTCGCCGTCGGCCTCGCCTCGGCGAGCGAGTGCGACAATCCCTTCTCGCCCGTAGAAGCCTCGTGGCAGTGGACGTACCGTACGACGAGCGGCGACGCGTACACGGTCGTTCGCGTTCCGACGGGACCGAAAGGATTCAGCGAGACGTCCACCTCACCCAACGCGCCGGGCACGCGCACGTACGCCTGCTCGGCAGGTGAGCAATCACCCAAGACGGCGAACATCGTCATTCCCGGCTTCGACGTCACCGTGCTCGCGGCCAGAGGCACCGCCATCGCCGCGCCCAGCAAGTGGGCCGTGGGCGAGTCATGGTCGTACACCATGGACTTGGAGGCGACGTTGCAAGGATTGCTGCCTCTCAAGGGCGCCGGGCAGATGACGGTCACGTTTCGCGTCGTGGCGCAGCAGAGAACCGAGGTCCCCGCCGGCACGTTCGAGGCCTTCAAGGTCGAGGTGACGCGCGACCTCTCGGGAAGAGCGGGTTTCATCCCGTTTCGCCGAATCGTGAAGCAAACGTCGTATTACGCGCCGGGCGTCGGCATGATCCGCGAAGAGACGGAGCGGGGCGTGGCGGAATTGTCGAAGCTGCACAAGAACTGAGCTTCAGGAAGCTTGAGGCTCGTCTCGTCCGATCGACCGTGAAGTCGGGCACCTTGAAGGTATGACTCAAGGGCCTCACCTCGTCGATTGGCGCGAGTTTCCCAACGACCTCAGCGCTCCGCTCAAAGCCCTCACGCTCGCCGGATGCGACGTCGTCGTGGAGCGTCGCGTCGTGGAGACTTCGAACGCGCTCGACGATCACTACCGTCTGCGGGTCGTTCACGGAGGTCGGGAACTCGTGAACGCCGAGTCGAGCGACGTCATGGGCTTGACGAAGTACGCGGACGAAGCGTACCGCGCGCTCTCGAACCACCTCGAACGCTGATCGACAACGAGCAAGGCTTCCTGAAGCCGACTCCAACGCTCCCCATGAACGCACCGCCTATAAGTGGAGTGCGAAGGAGGAACCCCACATGAAATTATCGACCATCTTGTACGCTTTGGGCTTCGTATCGATCGCCATTTCCGCCGCCAACTTCCTGACGGGCAAAGGCAAGACGGGCGCCGAGGGCGAGCGCAACGCCTTGTTCATCGGCGAGTGGCCGCCGACGTTCTTCATCTTGGCGAAGGCCGCCGAGGACCGCGAGCGTCTCGCGCAAGGCCAATCGCAGTAACGCGACTGCCGAGGAAGCAAAGGGAACAGGGCCGAAGTGCGTACTTCGGCCCTGTTCCTCGTTCAAGGCACGATGATCGTTCTCAAGCGAACGAGGCCGCCAGCCAATCGCTCGCTTCCTCGGTCATCGCGTTCGGCAACGAGTGCCCTCCCTCGTACCAGCGCAGTTCCTTGGGTTCGTTCGCCGCGTCGAACAAACGCTGCGCCTGATCCGCGCGAATCACGGGATCGAAGCGGCCGTTCACCATCAAGAGGGGCCGACCGTGGAGCTTGCGCACGTCTCGCAGCGGATCGACGAACGACCGCACGAGAGGCGCGAACGGCAGTTCGGCGGGCAAGTCGCCGCCGGCGGCGAGAAGAACGCGTGACAAGCGCGGCTCTTTGGCGGCGAGCGTCACGCTCAGAAACGACCCGAGCGAATAGCCGACGATGGCGATTTTCGTGGCGTCGACGCGTTCGTGCGCGCCGAGAAAGTCCACGGCGACGGCGGCCTCGTCGAGCGCGAGACGCCACAAGCGCACGAACTCCAGCGGGTTTCCCAGAGACTGCAGTTCCAAGGGATTGCCGCGCGATCCGTGCATCGGCAAGTCCAGCGCGAGCGACGCGACGCGGCGCCGAAGAAGCGCCATCCCGGCCGAGTTCGTCATGACGTCGGCTCGGGACGTGACGCCGTGCAGCAGCAAGGCGGCCGGCACGCGCTCGGCGCCGTCGGGAAGCAGCAGCAAGCCCGGCACCGTGAGGTCCGGCGTCTGCAACTCGAGTTGCAAGCGCGTGCCGCCGGGAACGCGCTGCTTGTCGTACACGGTCTGCCACCACGAGGAACGCACGCCGCCAGGGTACGCGAAGGAGCGCGCGGCATCGTGATTCTCGAGGCAAAGCCAACGAACGCCAAGCAAAAGAAAAAGCGGCGTTTCCGCCGCTGATAAAATCAAGATACCTCGAGATTCTTTATTCGTCAAGGTATGCAGGCCGACTTCGTCACTCTTCGACGATGCCGACGCCGAACCCTTGATCGAGAAGGTCTTGCGAGTACGTGCGAAAGGCGAGCATTGTCTTCGTGCGCGTGATGCCTTCGATGCGGCGCAGTTGCCCGGTGACGACGTCGTCGAGGTCGTCGTAGCTTGGAAGGCGCAGCACGGCGACGATGTCCCAATCGCCCGTGACGCTGTACACCTCTTTGACGTGCGTGGCGTTGGCAAGTTCCTGCGCGGTTTCCGGGATGCGGGAACGTTCGGCGTTCACGAGGACGATAGCGGTGACCATGCAGGTATCTTAGGCGTTCAGTACCACGTGCGCTTGAAGGCGCCGCCCAAGCCGCGCCGTTTCAGCAGGCGTTCGACGCGCCGCAAGGCGATGGAGTACAAGCGTCCCTTGAGGCCGCGTTTTCTTTTGCCGTGACCCGCCTTGCGGCGCAAGACTTCGTACAGGGCGATGAGGGCGGCGTTCTGCAGCACTTTCTTGTCGACGTTGCGGTTCATACCACTGCATACGCGTGGAACGCACGTGGAGTTCCGCCGTACAGGCCGCGCTTTTTGCTAGGCTGTGGAGGCATTTTCAAGGAGGTTTTCCCATGACGGTTTCCACCCGTGATCCTATTGCCGAGGTCGTGCCCGCCGTCGTCTCGTGGCGTCGCCACTTGCACCAGCATCCCGAGTTGTCCTTTCACGAGCACGAAACGGCCGCGTACGTGGAAAACGTGCTGCGATCGTTTTCCGGCCTGGAAATCTCGCGTCCCACTCAAACGAGCGTCCTGGCGGTCCTCAAGGGTGAGGCGGGGCCGGGCAAGACGGTGTTGTTGCGCGCGGACATGGACGCGTTGCCCATTCAGGAGGAAAACGACTTCGAGTTCACGTCGAGCAAACCCGGCGTGATGCACGCCTGCGGACACGACGGACACACGGCGATGCTGCTCGGCGCGGTGAAGGTGTTGTCGGAGATGCGCTCGGAGCTCAGCGGCGAAATTCGCTTCATCTTCCAGCACGCCGAAGAGCTCTTTCCGGGCGGCGCGCAGGAAGTGGTGGACGCGGGCGTGATGAACGGCGTGGACCTCGCCGTGGGCGCCCACTTGATTTCCCTCGTGCCGACGGGCCTCATCGCCGTGAAGGCGGGCGCGCTCATGGCGGCGCCCGACACCTTCGACATCAAGGTGCGCGGACGCGGCGGGCACGCGGCGAGTCCGCACGAAACGGTCGACCCGATCCTGATCGCGGCGCACGTCGTGACGAATCTGCAAAGCATCGTGTCGCGGCAACTCAATCCCATCGAGCCGCTCGTGGTGAGCGTCACGCAGTTCCACGCGGGCACGGCGGACAACGTCATTCCGGAGACCGTGCAGATCGGAGGCACGGTGCGGTCGTTCGATCCGGCGCTGCGCGAGCAGGTTCCGGGCTGGATGGAGCGCATCGTGAAGGGCCTGACGGAAGCGCACGGCGCGTCGTACGAGTTCGCGTATCAACAAGGTTACCGCGCGGTCATCAACGACGCGGAGGTGACGGCGCGTCTGCAAGACGTCGTGCGCGACACGCTGGGCGCCGAGCGGCTCTTGGAGGCGAAACCCACGATGGGCGGCGAGGACTTCAGCGCCTACATGACGA
Source organism: Deinococcus yavapaiensis KR-236 (assembly GCF_003217515.1). NCBI lineage: Bacteria > Thermotogati > Deinococcota > Deinococci > Deinococcales > Deinococcaceae > Deinococcus > Deinococcus yavapaiensis. Next base: position 88,131 of record NZ_QJSX01000014.1, read on the forward strand.
AGGCGCCGGGAGCGTTCTTCTTCATCGGGGCGGGCAACGCCGAGGCGGGCATCACGGCGCCGCATCATCACCCGAAGTTCACGGTCGACGAGGCGTCGTTCGAGGCGGGCGTGCGAGTGCTGGTGGAGACGGGGCGTCGCTTCTCCGGCGCTTGAGCGAGACAACTTGAGCTTCGTTGCACGAAGCTCTCAGAAGGAGGCCACTGAAACGATTAGGTGGCCTCTTCGCTTTCATCTACGTATGACGATCTCTTGACAAGCGTCGAGGGCGGGCGTGTAATGCCTGTAACCGATTACAAGAAGTGCTCACCGCTGCTCAGGGGTGCGCTCCGCTTCGCTGTAACCGGTTACAGCCAGGAGGTTCATGAAGCCGACCATCGAGGACATCGCCAAAGCGTCCGGCGTCTCCAAAGGAACCGTCAGCCGTGTGCTCAACGGCCACCGATCCGTCGCGCCCGCGACGCGTGAACGCGTCCTAGGCATCATGAGCCACTTCGGCTACCAACCCGACCCGATCGCTCGTCACCTCTCGTGGCGAACCGGGCGCGCCCTCGGCTTGTCGCTCATGCCGGGCGATTCGCTGCTCTCGCCGTACCACGTCCTCTTTCGCCGCGCGCTCGAGCGCGAAACGGCCTCGCTCGGCTTCGCCCTGCAAGACCTCACGGGATCGCTGGCCGCCTTGTCGCACTTGCCGAGCGCCCTGCTCGTCATGAACGTCAGCGACGACGACGAGCGCCTCGTGTTCCTACGCCGCCGCGAAGTGCCCGCCGTCGTCGTCGGTCACCACCCCGAGTGGGCGTGGGTCGCGCCGGACGACAAGGGCGGCGCCGAACTCGCCGCGCGGCACCTCGTGGCCCTCGGACACCGCGACCTGATCTTCATCGGAGACGGTCCGAGTCAAGTCGCGCAAGATCGGCGGCTCGGCTTCGTCGAAACGGCGAACGCGCTCGGCGCCCACGTGAGCTGCGTTCCCGCCGACTTCTCCGCCCTGGGCGGTTACCGAGCGGCGCGGCGCGCTTGGGAAGGCGGGCTGCGCGGCACGGGCGTCTTCGTCGGATGCGACGAGGCGGCCGTCGGCGTGATCGCGGCCCTCGTCGACCTCGGCTTGCGCGTGCCTTCCGACGTCTCGGTGATCGGCTTCGACGGTCTGCCCGAACTGCCGTCGACGGGCGCGTTCCTCGGGCTCCAGCTCAGCACGGTCGCGCAAGACATCGAACGCATCGCCACGACCGCCTTGGAGCTCGTCCTCGCCGCGCTCGACCGCCCTGTCGAGGAGCGAATCGCCCGCGGCGTCCACGTCCCCGTGCAACTCGTCGTCGGAAACACGACGGCACCTCTAGGAGGAACGGTATGAAAAAGATTGTGCTTCTCGGTTTGGCTCTTTCCACCCTCGTCGGCGTGGCGTCCGCGCAGAACGTCACCATCAAGATCAACGGCTACGGCGGCACCGACCCCGCCGTCGTCGGCGACCTCATCAACCGCTTCGTGAAGCCCGCCGTCGCCAAGGACAACATCACCGTCGTGTACGAGCCGCTGCAAGGCGACTACAACCAATCGCTGACGAACTTGCTGTCGGCCGGCAACGCGGGTGACGTGTTCTACCTTCCGGGAGAAACGGTTCAAGCCTTCGCCGCGACGAACCGCCTGCTGCCCCTCAACGGCCTCGTCTCGTCCACGCCTTTCCTGGCGGCCTTGAATCGCACGTTCACGGTGAACGGCAAGCTGTACGCCATCGCCAAAGACACCAACTCCCTCGCGATCGTCTACAACAAGGACATCTTCGACGAGGCCAAGGTCGCGTACCCCAACGCGAACGACACGTGGACGACCTTCGCCGACAAGCTTCGCAAAGTTCGCCAAGCGCTCGGCAACGACTACTATGGCATCTGCTTCCCGGCAGACTACGCCCGCATGGGCGCGTTTGCCTTCGCAGCGGGCTGGCGTCCCTTCGACAGCCAAGGCCGCACGAACGTCAACACCGCGTCGTTCCGCCGCGCCTTCGACTTCTACACCGGCCTCGTGAAGGACAAGACGGCCATCCAACCCAGCGACCTCTCCGAAGGTTGGAGCGGCGGCTGCTTCGCGAAGGGCAAGGTCGCGGCGGCCATCGAAGGCAACTGGATCGTCAACTTCTTGCGTGACAGCGCGCCGAACCTCAAGTACGGCACGGCGCCCTTGCCCAAGGACCCCACGACGAACCGCCGCGGCAACTTCTTGTACACCGTCGGCTGGGCCATCAACGCCAACACCAAGAACAAGGACGCGGCCGTGAAGGTGTTGCAAGCCCTCACGAGCGTGCAAGCGCAAACGTACATCCTCGAGCAGGGCCTCGCGCTGCCGTCGCGCAGCGCCCTGCAACGCAACGCCTTCTTCACCAAGAACACGCCCGAGTCGCAGGCCGCGAACATCATCTTCCGCGGCTCCTCGGACGGCAACGTGCAAACGTACTCGGCGGGCCGCTACACCCTCAACGACTTCCAACGCCCCATCAACGAGGCCCTCACCTCCGTCATGACCGGCCAGGCGACGACCGCGCAAGCGCTGCAACGCCTTCAAACGGCGCTCAACACGCTGCAACGCCGCTGAAGCTCGCCCCGAGCTCGCCTGGGGGTGAAGGTCCTCGCCCCTCGGCGAGCTTCTTTTGGAGGTCGACATGAATGCACAACAACGGTCGGTGGTGGCGGCGGCCATTTTGTTCCTGGCGCCTTTCCTCGCGACCCTCGCCGTGTTCTTCGTGTACGCGTTCTGTCGCGCCGTGTACTTCAGCTTCACGAACTACAACCTCTTCGATCAGATGAACTTCGTCGGGCTGCGTAACTACGCCGCGATCTTCGGCGACAATCTCTTTTTGTCGGCGCTGCGCAACACGCTTCTGTTTTCGTTGATCACCACGGCCCTGCAAACGATCCTCGCGCTCTTGATGGCGAACGTCCTCAACCAGAAGGTCAAGGGCATCACCTTCTTCCGCACGGCGTGGTACATGCCTTCCATCACGTCCAGCGTCGTCATCGGCTTGATCTTCTTGTGGCTCTTTCAGCGCGTCGGCCTCGCCAACTACTTGCTGACGCAAATCTCGAATTACGGCTCGGCCATCATGACCTTCCTGCTGGTACTCGTCGCGGTCCAGATCGTCCAGGTCGTGCTGGAGCGCGCCCGTCGGCTGCCCGCTTCCTGGTTCGATCCCGCACTCGCGGTCGTGAGCGCCCTGATCGCTTTGATCGTGACGTGGCTCCTCGTGAACTTCGGCGTGGTTCGCATCGGTGACAATCCCGCCGTGAACATCACGTACTACGCCACGCAGGAAAAACTCTTCGGCTTCCTGCCCGTGCCGCTCGCCACGATCATCGCGCAAAACGTCTTCACGACCGTCCCGACCTTGATGCTCTTCTTCTTGGCGGGCCTGCAAAACGTTCCCCGCGCGCTTTACGAGGCGGCCGAGATCGACGGCGCCACGAAAGCGCAGCAGCTTTTGTACGTGACCGTGCCGATGCTGCGCCCCGTGACGTTCTACGTGGTGACGGTCGGCCTCATCGGAACGCTGCAGATGTTCGACCAAGTGGCGATCATCGGCGACGCCGCGCCTTTGGAAAGCATCGTGACGCTGGCCTACTTCGTGTTCACACGCGTCTTCTCGGGCGGCGTCGCCGAGGCCGGTTTCGCCATGGCGGGCGCCGTGATCCTCGCGGCGATCACCCTCCTGATCGTGCTGCTTCAACGCCGCTTCTTCGTGTCCGACGAGGCTTTCCAATGAGCATCGCCACGAACACTCCCCAGGATTTCTCGCAGCGTCGACTCGACGACCGCTGGGTCGAGCGTCGCCGCTGGGCGCGTGCCGGTTGGGTCTACTTCTTCTTGCTCGTCTTGTCCTTCCTCTTCATCGGGCCGTTCTTCATGGGAACGATCTCGAGCTTCAAGGACAACGCGAACGAGTACCCGCCGCGCGTCATCATTCCGCAGCTCACGCCGAGCTTCATCGCCACGGCCGCCCGACTCGGCCGCGAAGGCGGCGGCGGCGCGTGGGACGGCGGCGTCACCCCGGGCGCGAACGTCACCTTCTCGTTCAAAATTCGACAACCGCAAGGCGCGCCGCAAACGCCGCCGCAAATCGCCGTGCCCGCCCGACGTCCGGGCGGCGGTCTCGGAGCCGTACGGCCCGTCGCACTCGCCAACGAGTACGTGAAGGTCGCGGGACCCACCGTCGTTTCGCGTGAAGGCGACGTCGTCACGTACCGCGCAGTCGTCACGTACCCGCCCCTTACCAAAGTGACGGGCGAGCGGATCGTCGGCACGATTCCCGAAACGCAGAACTCGCCGAACTTGCAAGTACGTCTCGCGGGCGGGCAACTCGTAGATGTCACGCTCGACACGCCCGAAGCCCAAGGCGTGCAGTACACGCTCGGCTCGGCGCGCGACCAAGCGGTGGAGCTCGTGCGCGCCAACGGCAAGTACTACCTGCGAGGCCCGCTCATTCAACGCACGCCCTTCGACATCAACATCGAGCGCGGACAGGAATTCGTCTCCTCGGACTTGCCGCCCGCCGACATCCAGAACTTCGGCCGCAGCCTCTCCGTACGCAACATCACGCCCGGCGTGATGGGCTACACCTTCAACAACTACCGCCGCGTCTTTCAAGAAAACGTGTCCGAGCGAACGGGAAGTTCACTCGTCCTGACGTGGATCGGAAACTCCTTTCTGTACGCCTTCGTGCGGGTGATTGTGGCGATCATCTTCGCGAGCCTCGCCGGATACGCCCTCGCGCGCTTCAGCTTTCCCGGCAAGGAACTGTTGTTCGTGGTCGTGCTGTTCGTGCAAATGGTTCCGATTCAAGTGACGTTCATCAGCAACTACGTCATCTTGCGCGACCTCAGGCTCCTCAACATCGCGGGCCTCGTCCTCACCACCGGCATCGCGGCGGGCGCGGTGTTCCTCATGAAGCAGTTCTTCGAGGGTTTGCCGAAGGAACTGGAGGAAGCGGCCGCCATCGACGGCGCGTCGCCCTTCCAAACGTTCTGGCGCATCATGCTGCCGCAAGCGGGTCCCGCCTTGGGCGCGCTCTCCATCACCACCTTCCAAGGCGCGTGGAACGACTTCTTCTTGCCGCTCGTCGTGCTCAAGGGCAACGAGAGCCTTACCCTGCCGATCGGCCTGCTGTCCTTCCGCCAGTTCTACGGCGGCGCGGGCGGCGACTACGGCGCCTTGCTCGCCGGGGCGATCATCTCCGCCATTCCCGTCATCGTCTTGTTCATCGTCTTCCAGCGTTTCTTCGTCGAAAGCCAAGCGGGCAGCGCGGTAAAAGGGTAGTCTTTTCGGAACTTCGCCGCCTTTTCGAGAAGCGCGGCGGCGAAGTTTGGAGTCATCATGTTCTCTTCTCGTAGTGTCTTGAAAGAAAACGAACTTTACTTCGTGGGCGACGGCACGTACGTCGCCGCCCACGGTGAGGCAGGCTTGTACCGCCGTGACACCCGCTTTCTGTCGCGTTACGAGTGGCGCCTCGACGGGGAACGTCCCCAACCGCTCGTGCAGCACGCACGGTTGCCGTGGTGGCTGCACGAGGTGGCAGGCAACGCCAACCTCGGCTACACGATGCACACCGGCCTCACGCGCGACTTGCAGGTAACGGGCGCGGACTTGCGCGACCGCGTCCGCGTCACGCGCTACAAGGACGTCGCCCGTGAACTCAAGCTGTGGTTGTCGGCGGACTTCCGCGACATGTTCGAGGTGCGCGCGGCGGTCGGCGACGAGGGCGACTGGCCGACGATGGCCGCGCGCGGGGTGACCGCGCGTGCGGTCGAAGGCGGCGTCGAATTCGCCTACACGGCGTCCGACGGCTTGGCGACGCGCACCGTCGTTCAAACGACTCCACCGGGACGTTGGGACGGCGAGGGACTCGTCTGGAATCTCGCCGAGACGACGGACGTCGAGGTTCGCGTGTTCGCGCTCAAAGGAGACGAGACGCCGTCCGACACGGACGTGAACGCCCTCGTGCGCGATTACGAAGCGTGGGGCGACGCGAGCTTCACCTTGGCCGATCCGCGCGATCAAGGAGCGCTTCAGCAGTCTTTGCTGGACTTGCGCTCGTTGGTGTTCCGCACGCCGTACGGGCCCTTCCCGGCGGCGGGCCTTCCTTGGTTCGTCGCGCCGTTCGGGCGAGACTCGGTCATCATGGCGCTCTTGGTGCTGCCGCACCGCCCCGACCTCTCGCTCGGCGTCGCGCGCTACCTCGCGGCGAAGCAAGGCAAGCGGCACGATCCGCACACCTTGGAGCAGCCCGGCAAGATTTTGCACGAGGAGCGCGACGGAGAACTCACAAGGACGGGCAAAACTCCGCACCGCCCGTACTTCGGGACCGTGGACGCGACGCCCTTGTTCGCTTGGCTCGTTGGCGAGATCGCGCGGGTGGACGCGGCGGCAGGGCGCGAACTGCGTCCCAACCTCGAAGCGGCCTTGACGTGGATGGAGACGCTCGGCGATCCGGACGGCGACGGCTTCTTGGAGTACACGCCCGATCGCAAGCAGGGCGGCATCGGCAACCAAGTGTGGAAGGACAGCGGCGACTCCACCTTCGATCAGCACGGCCGCGACGCCGAAGGGCACATCGCGATCGTGGAGGTGCAAGGATACGCCTTCGCGGCGTACGAGGCCGCCGCCGACTTCTACGACCGCGAAGGCGAGGCGGCGTTGGCGGCGCGTTTCCGCGAGAAGGCCCGCACGTTGCAGCACAAGTTCCACGAAGCCTTCTGGTGGCCCGAGCGGTCCACGTACGTGCACGGCCTGAACGGCGACAAGACGCCCCTGAAGGTGCTCGTCTCGAACGCCGCGCACGCTTTGTGGACGGGCATCGTGCCTCGCGAGCACGCCGCCGACGTCACGAAGACGGCGCTCTCGCCGGAACTTTGGAGCGGCTGGGGCATTCGCACGCTCGGCGTGAACGAGCCGAGGTTCAATCCCGTCTCGTACCACAACGGCTCGGTGTGGCCGCACGACACGGCCGTTGCCGCGCTCGGCATGGCCCGCTACGGCCTGTTGGGCGAAGCGAAGCTCGTGGCGCGCGCCTTGTTCGACGCGGCCCGCTGGGCGCCCGACGCGCGACTGCCCGAACTCTTCGCGGGATTTTCGCGCGAGGACGGCCCGCCCGTTCCCTACCCCGCCGCGTGCCATCCGCAAGGGTGGGACGCCGTGCTCCCCCTCGCCCTCGCGCACCTACTCGACGGCGTGGAGGCACTCAGCCGAGCGGCGGACTGAGCGGAGACAAACCCGCGTTCATCGTGGCGCACGGTGTTCCGAGAGGAATACAGTGCGCCATGACTTCTGTGACGCTTCGCCGCGCGACGATCTCCGACCTCGCCGTCCTCGTGACCCTGGGTGACGCGGCGGGGAACGCGGAACGACGGCGTCGCATCGAGGAGACGCTCGCAACGCGGGAAACGGTGCTCGCGCTTCGCGGTGACGAAGCGGTCGGGTACGGCGTGCTCGGCACGTTCTTCGACCGTCCGTTCGTCTCGCTCGTGTACGTCTCGCCGCCACATCGCCGCCGCGGAATCGCAGAGGCGCTCGTGCGCCACTTCGGCGCGCTGGACGCGCCGAAGGTCTTCTCGTCGACCAACCTCGGCAACGCCGCGATGCACGCCTTGTTCCGCAAGCTCGGCTGGATCGCGGCGGGAATGGTCGATCATCTCGACGAGGGTGACCCCGAGGTGATCTACGTGCGCGTGACGTCCGTACAATGAGCGCCATGATCATCCCGAGGCGCCCGACGACCGACGAGTACCATTCGTTCTACGAGACGTACGTGCGCCTCGTGGACGCCGAGACGTTCGAGGAGGACTTGCGAGACGGCGCCAAGCGCGTGGCGCACCTTCTAGGAAGCGTGCCCGAGGAGGACGCGGGCCGCGCGCCCGCCTCCGGCAAGTGGAGCCTCAAGCAAGTCGTGGCGCACCTGAGCGACACCGAGCGGGTGTTCTCGTTTCGCATGTTATGGATCGCGCGCGGCGGCACGGAACCCCTGCCGGGCTTCGATCAGGACGTCTGGGCGGCCAACCGAGACGTGACGGGCACGACCTTTCGGGCGCTCCTCGACGAATTCGAGGGCGTGCGGGCGACGACGCTGTCCCTCGTTCGGTCGCTGCGTTCCGAAGACTTCGATCGGCGCGGCGTCGTGAGCGGCCATGGCGCGACCGTCCTCGCCCTCGCGTTCATGATCGTCGGGCACGCGAAGCACCACGAGCGCGCGCTCCACGCGCGCGTCGCCCACGAGGCGCGCTGATGCGCTTCGACCTCGCCGAGCTCGCGCCGAGAGACGCGTACAAGCTTCTCACGGGCATCGTCGTTCCGCGTCCCATCGCGTGGGTGACGACCGTGAACCACGACGGCAGCCTCAACCTCGCGCCGTTCAGCTTCTTCAACACCTTCGGCAGCGACCCGCCGGTCGTGGCGTTCGCGCCCGGCGACCGCGCGGGCGTTCCCAAGGACACGGCCGCGAACATTCGCCGCACGCGCGAGTTCGTCGTGAACTTCGTTTCCGAGGAGCTTTTGCACGCCATGAACGTCACGGCGGCGGAACTGCCGCACCTCGAGGACGAGGTGAAGCTGGTGGGACTCACGCCCGAAGCGTCCTCCACGGTGGACGTCCCGAGGATCGCCGAGAGTCCCGCCGCCTTCGAGTGCCGTGAGGTGACGACCGTCCTGATCGGCAAGAACCGCATCGTGCTCGGCGAAGTTCTCACGATTCACGTGCGCGACGACCTCGTGGATCCCGAGAAGTTCTACGTGGACACCGCGAACCTCAAGCTCGTCGGACGGATGGGTGGAAGAGGCGGTTACGTGCGAACGAGCGATCTCGTGGAAGTGCCGCGCCTCTCGAACGAGGAGGCGCGGCAACTCGGGCGCACGTCGGACGATTAACGCTCGCGGATGCTCCAACCTTTCGCGCGCAGCGCGTCGATCATGGTCGCGAACACCGGGTCGACGTCCGCGTCGGTGAGCGTGCGCTCGCCGCGGAAGGTGAGGCGCACGGCCACGGAGCGTTGCCCTTCGGGAATCGGGGCGCCCGCGTACACGTCGAAGGGCTCGGCACTTTCCAGCAGGTCCGTGGCCGAGGCGCGCAGAACGTCGCGGATGTCGGCGTACGAAACGTCGGTCGGAGCGATCACGGCGACGTCGCGCAAGTTCGCGGGCGTGCGGCGCGGATCGGCGAAGCTCCACGCGCGGCCCGGAAGCGGAAAGCTGATCTCGGCGAGGAACGTTTCGCCTTTGAGGCCGAACTCGGACGCGATGCCCGGATGCAGAGCGCCGATCCAGCCGACCGAAACGCCGTTCCAAAGAACTTCACCCGCGATGCCCGGATGCAAGGCGCTCGGAACCGCGTCGCCGCGCACCTGCCGCACGTCGAAGGACGCGCCGAGCGACGACGCCGCCGCTTCCAACAAGCCCTTGAAAGTGTAGAAGCTCTCCGCGACGCCCGGTTGCCAAGCGGACGGCGCGAGCGGACCGCGCATCAGGAAGCCGACGCGCTCCACCTCGCCGCTCGACGGAAAGACGCGGCCGACTTCGAAGATCAAGACGTTCTCGCGAGCGTTCGAGGCGGCCGTCTTCAGCAAGCTCGGGTACAGGGCGGTCCTCATACCGGTGCGGTCGCTCGTGAGAGGATTGCGCAGACGCAAGTTCGGGCGTTCGGTACGCGCGCGGTCGGCTTCCTCGTCGCTCGCGAAGGTGTACGTCACGACTTCCTGAAAGCCGACGCCGGCGAGCGTCGTCTTGAGTTCGCGGCGACGGCGCGCCTCGTCGCCCGCCCCGAGGTTGCTTTCGTGCACTTGCAAGGTGGGAACGGTCTCGGGCAGATTCTCGAAGCCGTGAAGGCGCGCGATCTCCTCGGCGAAGTCTTCCTTGATGTGCAAATCGACGCGCCACGTGGGCGGCGTGACTTCCCACGCGTCGGACACGCCGCATCCGAGGCGCGTGAGGATAGAGCGCATCTCGTCGTCGGACACGTCCATGCCCAGCAAGTCGCGCGTCGCTTGCGGATCGAAGGCGATCGGGCGCGACGTCTTCGGTCCGCCCGCGTCGGTCACGCCCGCGTGGACGTTCGCGCCGCCGTGAAGAGCGAGGAGTTCCATGATGCGGTTCGCGGCGAGAAGGGTCGCGTTCGGATCGACGCCGCGCTCGAAGCGGTACACGGCGTCCGTCTTGAGGTCGAGGCGGCGCGCGGTGAGGCGCAAGCGCACCGGGTCGAAGTGCGCGGCTTCGAGCGCGACGTCGCTGGTATCGGCGCGAATGCCTCCGAAGTTCGCGCCGATGACGCCCGCGACGCCGACGATCGCGCCTTCGGCGTTGCGAATGACGAGGTCTCGGGACGTGAGCACCTTTTCGTCGCCGTACAGCGTCAAGACCGACTCGCCGTCCTTCGCGTCGTCCACGGCGAGTCCTCCGGCGAGGTCGCGAAGGTCGTACAGAGCGGTCGGCTGGCCGACTTCGAACATGACGTAGTTGCTCGCGTCGACGATAAGGTCGATGGGCCGCGAGCCGCACGCGAGCAGGCGCCGTTGCAGCAGCAGCGGAGACGGCCCGTTGCGCACCCCGCTCGCCGTGCGGGCGACGAATCGGTCGCAACCGTCGTGCAAGGTCACGTCGATCGGCAAAGGTGCGCCCGCGTCAGGCTGGACGCCCGCGCTCGGCGGGTGCCAGTCGAGCCGAAGGGACGCGGAGAGGTCACGCGCGACGCCGAGCGCGGAGAGGGCGTCCGCGCGATTCGGGGTGACTTCGATGTCGATGACTTGTTCGGCGGGCCAGAGGTCGGCGAAGGGCGTTCCGACAGGCGCGGTGCCGAGCGGCAGCAGCAGCAAGCCGCCGCCGTACTCGCCGACGCCGAGTTCCTTCGGCGAGCACAGCATGCCCCACGACGCGACGCCTTGCACGCCGCGCACTCCGATCGCTTGGCCTTCGATGACGGCGCCCGGTTTCGCGACGGCCACGCCGACTCCCGAGGTGGTGTTGGGAGCGCCCGTGACGATCACGACCGGGGCGGGCTCACCGGCGTCCACCGTCGCCGCGAAAAGATGCGTGCCCTCGATGGGCGAGACTTCGAGCACCTCGCCGTACACGACGTCCGAGGGCGGCGCGGGCACGTCCACGATCTCTTCCACGGGAAGGCCCAGGGACGCGAGGATCGGCTCGAGGTCCGTCGCGGACGGCAAGCTCGGCACGAGTTCTTTGAGCCACGAATACGGAAGCTTCACATCGTCTCCTTGAGGGTGTCGCGCGGCAACGGCGGGAGTTCGCTCGGCGTCTCGTTCGAGAGGTCGCCCTTGAACTGCGTCAGGAAACGCAAGTCGTTTCCGTAGAAGTAACGGATGTCGGGAATGCCGTAGCGCAGCATCGCGATGCGGTTGGGACCGAGGCCGAACGCGAAGCCCGTCTTGCCTTCGTAGACGCGCGGCAAGCCCTTCGCGGCGCGCAAGTCGTCCACGGCGCGAAAGACGTTCGGGTGCACCATGCCCGACCCGCCGAGTTCCAGCCAGCGTTGCTCCTGGTCCCACCAAATCGCGAAGTCCGCGCCCGGTTCCGTGAACGGGTAGTAACTCGGCTGGAAGCGTACGCGCGCGCCCCGCCCGAACATCGCGCGCGCCATCTCGGAGATGGCGCCCTTGAGGTCGGCCATGGTGATGCCCTCGCCGACCACGAGGCCTTCGAATTGGTGGAACATGCTTTCGTGGGTGGCGTCCGTCGCTTCGTAGCGGTACACGCGGCCCGGCACGACGATCTTGAGGGGCGGCTCGTGCGTTTCCATGTACCGCACTTGCATGTTGCTGGTGTGCGTGCGCAGCAACTGGCCGTTTTCCAGCCAGAAGGTGTCTTGCAAGTCGCGCGCCGGGTGCCAGCTCGGCATGTTCAAGGCGTCGAAGTTGTGCGTTTCGTCCTCCACTTCGCGGCCTTCCACGACGCGGTAACCCATAGACTCGAAGATGTCGCTGAGCTCGTACAAAATGCGCGTGACGACGTGCAAACCGCCCGAAGGCAACTTCACGCCCGGCAACGTCACGTCGATCGCTTCGGAGGCGAGCTTGGCGTTCAAGGCTTCTTGCCGCAAGGTCGCTTCGCGCTCGGCGACGGCCCCCTCCAGTTCGGCCTTGAGGGCGTTGATCTCCGCGCCGCGCGCTCGACGTTCGTCCGGAGCGAGGCTGCCGAGGGTCTTGAGTTGCGCCGTCACGAGCCCGTTCTTGCCGAGGTAGCGCGTTTTGACGCCGCCGAGGGCGTCGAGTGTGGCGGCGCCCTGAATGGCCGCGAGTGCTTCTTCCCGCATGGATCCTCCCGAATGAAAAAAGCCCGCCCCGCCTTATGAAAAGGCGGGGCGGGCAGCGCTTGAGACGATTAAGCCTGCCAGACCCCGACGCCGCTAAACGGCGAACGTGAACGCGAAGCGTGCGAAGTCATGTCGTCAGCCTACGAGCAAGTGCGAACGAGGTCAAGTGTATAGAGCGAGACGTGCGAACTTCTTATCGCCCTGACGTTCATGCCTCGCTTATATTGACGGTATGCTTTTTGGGCCGCCCGGGTCGTCGTCCCCGAACAACATGGTGGGCGAGGCGTCGCACGTCACGCCGACGCTGCGGGCGCGGGCCGTCACGGACGCGGGCCGTGAGCGGTCCCTCAACGAGGACGCGGCCCTGCTCGTGCCCCTCCCGACGGGCGGACTGTTCGCCGTCGCGGACGGAATGGGCGGCCACGCGGCGGGCGAAGTCGCGTCGCAACTCGCCTTGGAAGAGTTGCGAGACGCCTTTGAGCTCGCCGAAGGCAACACGCCGTCACGCCTCGTGCGCGCCCTGCAAGCCGCGAACGGCGCCGTACACTCGCAAGCGGTCGGTAATCAGGCCGGGATGGGCACGACGCTCGCCGCCGTCCTCATCGACGGCGGCGTCGCCCTCGTCGCGAACGTCGGAGACTCACGGGTGTACCTGTGGCGTGGCCGCGAGTTGCGCCAACTGTCGCGCGACCACTCGTGGGTGGCCGAGCAAGTGCGAAAAGGCTTTCTCACCGAGCAGGAAGGCCGCTCGCACGCGTGGCGCAACGTCGTCAGCAACGCCATGGGCAGTGAAGCCGCGCTCAGCCTCGATTTGTTCGGGATACCGCTCGAACGCGGCGACCGCTTTCTCATTTGCAGCGACGGCGTCACGGACGTGCTGTCCGACGAGCAACTCGCCGAGCTTCTCGCGCGCGAGGACGATCTCGGCATCCTGCTGCCCGACCTCGTGAAGCTCGCCAACGATCACGGCGGTCCCGACAACATCACGGCGATCGTCATCGACGTGACGACCCTGCTCGCCAAGCCGCGCTACACCCTGCCGGTCTTGCATCCGAACGGGCCCGTCGCCGCGGCGACGCTCGCGCGCGCCACGAAGCGCAGTTCCGCCGCTTACGTCACGCTCGCCGTGCTGTACCTCACGTTGCTCGGCATGATCGTCCTGCCCGAGTACCGCAACCTCATCGCCTTGATCGGCGGCGGCGGTTTGGCCGTCTTGCTGTTCTCGACCGTTCGCGCTCGGCGCCCCAGAAAAGGCCGCGGCGCGACTCGCTCGACCGCCGACATTTCCCTTCAGGAGAACTCTGATGAAGCAACCCGTCTCCACCCCTGACGCGCCCGCTGCGATCGGTCCGTACAGTCAAGCCGTGCGCTTCGGTAACCTCGTCTTCACGTCCGGCCAGATTCCTTTGCGGCCCGACGGCACCTTGATCGAAGGCAACGTCGAAGAGCAAGCGCATCAAGTGTTCGCGAACCTCAAGGCCGTTCTCGCCGCCGCCGATTGCACCTTGAGCGACGTCGTCAAGGCGACGGTGTTCGTCGCGGACCTCGGTCAGTTCGCCGAGCTCAACGCCGTGTACGCCCAGTACTTCAGCGAGCCTTACCCGGCCCGCAGCACGGTCGAAGTGGCGAGGTTGCCGCGCGACGTGCTCGTGGAAATCGAGTTGGTGGCGGTCGTTCCGTAGCTTCACGCTCCTCTCGCTCACCGGGGAGAGGGCCGACCAGCGGCGTTGTCACGCTTTGACCGCGCCGCTGGTCAGCCCTTCGATGTACGAGCGCATCAAAAACGCGAAGAGCACGACGAGCGGCACGGCGCTCAGGACGTACGACGCCATGAGGGCGCCGTAGTTCGGCGTGGAGGGATTGCTGTTGCCGCCGCCTTGGAAGTACACGAGGGCGACGGGCAAGGTGCGGTGCGCTTCGTCGAGGACGAGCGACGGCAAGATGAACTCGTTCCACACGGGAATGAGGCGGATGATCGCGACGGAGATCAGGACGGGAACGCTCATCGGGACGACGACGCGGGCCAAGATCTGAGCGTGGCTCGCACCGTCGATGCGGGCCGCCTCCAAGATTTCTTTCGGCAGGTTCTCGAAGGCGGTCTTGAGAACGAGAATCGCGAAAGCCTGACCGGCGGCGATCGTCGGGAGGATGATCGAGAGGTAGTTGTTCGGCAAGTCGAGGCTCTTGATTTGGATGTACAGCGGAATGAGGGTGAGAAAGTCGGGAATGAGCAGCAGGGCGAACACGAGCGCGAAAAGGACGCGGCGCCCGACGAAGCGCATCAGTGCGAAGGCGTAGGCGCTCAGCACCGCCAGCAGCAGCGTGAACAGCACGCTCGTGAACGTCACGACGAGGGAGTTCACCATCGGGGAAGCGACGGCGCGCCACGCGACGAGGTAGTTCTCGGGGTGGAGGCTCGGCGGGACGTTCAGGAGATTTTGTGCGTATTGCACGGGGTTTTTGAAGGAGTTGACGACGGCGAAGTAGATCGGAAAGAGGCTGACGAGTCCGAGGATCAGCAAGACGCCTTGCCGAAGGAGTTCGCCCAGCGAGCGCGGCGGGCGCATCTCAATCGCCTTGTGCGCGCGCCACGCGTTGCGCGACGACCGTGAGAAGCACGATCACGACGAACAGCAGCGCGGCGATAGAGAGAGCGTAGCCGTACTCGCCGAACTTCACGGCGGTGTTGTACATCAGCAAGGCCGGAACGGTCGTCGCGTATCCGGGTCCGCCCGAGGTGATCACGAGAGGGCTGAGAAAATACTGGGCGTTGCCGATGACGGACAGCACGGCGATGAGGAAGAGTTGCGGTCGCAGCAACGGCAAGTCGATGGTCCACACGCGCCTCGGGCCGACGGCGCCGTCGAGCTTCGCTGCTTCGAGAACGTCCTTCGGGATGCTTTGCAAGCCCGCGTAGAGCAACAGCAGGTAAAAGGCGTCGACGTACGGAAAGCCCAGGAAGATCAGGGCGTAGAGGGCGGTGTCTTGATCGGCGAGCCACGAGCGCTGCCACGCGCCGAGACCGACCGAGCCGAGCAGTTGGTTGAGGACGCCGTCCGTGCGGTAAAAGGTCGTCCACAGCAACAGCAGCACCAAGGACGGCACGACGATCGGCACGACGAACAGGGTGCGGTACGCGTACTGCCGTCTGGGGCCGCGCAAGTGGAAGATCAGCTCGGCGACGACGAGCGGCGGAATCACGGCGAGCAACAACCCCAAGACGATCCAAAGGCCGACGTTGGCGGACGCTTGCCCCATGGCGGGGTCGGTGAGGGCCCGCCGGAAGTTCTCCAAGCCCGTGAAGGTGGGCGGGTTGAAGCCGTCCCAGTCGGTGAAGGCGCGCGTGAAGGCGATGTACGCGGGGTAGTACGCGAAGTAGCCGAGCAGCACGAAGGTCGGCAGCAAGAACAGGTACGCGCGCCGCCCCGCCCAAAGTCGCTTCCAGAAGGTGGGGCGGGCGGCGCGGCGCGGTGCAGGCGAGGCGGAGTGCACGTGGCTTCCGAATCAGTACTTCGCGAGGTCCACTTTGTTCTTGCGGGCGTAATCGCGCACGGCGCGGTCGAGCAAAGCCTGCACTTGGCCTTTGGCTTGGTCGAGGGTGACTTGCCCGGCGAGATACTGACCGAAGATGCGTTGCATGTCCACCCAGCCGAGGTTCGGGGCGATGTCGGCGGCGAGGATGCCGCGGTTGGCCTTGCCGATTTGGCTGGTCAGGGCGGACGCGTCGAGGTCGAAGCCGGGCACGTTGAAGGTCGTCTTGGCTCCGTTGGGGCTCGGCCACGCCATGATGTAACTGCCGTTTTCCTGCACGAGGCGCCGTAAGTTCGTCGGCGTGCCGAAAAAGCGCATCCAATCGATCACGGCTTGCAACTTGCCGATCTCGCGCAACGTCTTGTCGGATTGCGGCGTGGCGACGGCGAATTGGAAGGCGCCCGTGCCGCCCGTGGCGTTCGAGGTGTCGGCGCCCGTGGCGTAGCGGTTGTCCTGCTTCGTGAGCTTGGGAAAGTTGAAGGTGCCGACGCCGAACTTCACGCCCGCGTCCTTCATCCAGCGCGCTTGATAGCTGCCTTCGTACAGCATGGCGGCCTTGCCGCCCACGAAGTCTTGGAAGACGTCGTAGTTCTTGCCGACGTCCTGCGCGATGTAATCCTTCTGCCACGTGTCGGTGAAGGCCTTCATGGTCGGCCACCACGACATGAAGCGTGGATCTTTCGGCGAGAGGAGGCCCTTGGAGACGGCGACGGCCTCGTCGAGGGCCGAGATGCCGGGCGCCTTGTCGAATCCGGCGATGCGGTTGTAGTCCTGGCCGTAGAGGTCCGAGAGGAAGTGCTTGCCCCACCACGGGTACGCCGGCACCTGTACGAACGGGTTGATGCCCGCCGCGCGCAGCTTTTTCGAGACGCTCACAAGCTCCGTGAAGGTCGTGGGCGCCTTCGTGATGCCCGCCTTCTTGAACAAGTCCTTGTTGTAGTAGATGGTGTACCCGACGGTGTCGCCGCTCAGGACGTACTCGGCGCCGCTCGGCGCGCGCGACTCGGCCAGAACGCGCGGGTTCATGACGTCCTGCCACGCCTTGTTGCCGGGAATGTACGGATTGGGCTGCTTGAAGTACGGCGAGAGGTCCGTCGCGACACCTTTGGGAAGGGTCGCGTTGAGGCTCGTCGCTTGCGCCCAGTAGATGTCGAAGAGTTCTCCCGCGGCGGCTTTCACGCGAATGTTCGTGTCGTTGTCCGGAACGGGCGTCGTGGAGAACTTGATTTTGATGCCGGGGTACTTCTTTTCGTACTCGTCGGCGATTTGCTGAAAGACTTTGAGGGGTTTTTCCTGATCGGGCCAGTTCGGCGTGTACTCCGAGACGAACATGGTGATGGTGCCTCGCCATGTTCCGGGCGCGGCCCACGCGCTTGAAAGCGACAGCAGGAGTCCGAGCGTCAGTCCTCGCTTCATAAGTCCTCCGGAGATGAACGACAAGGTAACGTGACGATAACCACGAGAAAAAAGACGCTAAAGTGAGTCTTCACTTTCTGAAGTTCGGTTCAAGACGTTTTGGTAACGCGGACTTCAAAGACGAGTTGAGGACCTTGGGGCATTTGTCGAGGGAAGGGCATGCTACGTTGACCTTTATGACGGCCACCGAAGTTTCCCCGCGCGAGTTGCTGCTCAACCGCGTGCAGAAGGACATCCCCATCGTCGCGCGTCCGTACCGCGTCCTCGCCGAGGAAGTCGGCTTGACCGAACGCGAGGCGCTCGAAATTCTCCGCGAAGAGAAGGCGCGGGGCATCTTGCGGCAAATCAGCGCGATCTTCGACACGCGCACCCTCGGCTACAAGTCCAGCCTCGTCGCCGTGAAAGCCGACCCGGACGAACTCGACGCGGTGGCGGAAATCATCAACGGCCATCCTGGCGTCAGCCACAACTACAAGCGAAACCACGACTTCAACCTCTGGTACACCATCGCCGTGCCGCCCGAAAGCGATCTCGACGCGCACGTGCAAAAGCTGCACGACCTGTCGGGCGCCCAGCTCACGCGCCTCATGCCGACCCTGCACCTCTTCAAGATCGGCGTGGAGTTCGACATGACGGGCAAGGAAGAGTGGAACGCCAAGTCCAAGCCGCAATACACGAACGAGCAACGCAACCTCGCCTATCAAGTGACGCCGACGGACCGCGTGTTCGTTCTGGAGTTCCAAAAGGATCTGCCCCTCGTCGAAGAGCCGTACGCCGCCGCTTGCGAAGCGTTGAGCATGACGATCGACGAGGTCGCCGCGCACGCCGAGCGGATGAAGGCGGCGGGCGCCTTGCGCCGCGTTTCGGCCGTGTTCCGCCATCAATCGGCGGGCTTCAAGTACAACGCGATGGGCGTCTGGGCCGTGCCGCAAGACAAGGTCGCCGAGATGGGCCAGAAGATGGCAGAGTTCAAGGCCGTGTCACACTGCTACCTGCGTCCCACCTACCCCGAGTGGCCGTACACGATCTTCACGATGGTTCACGGCCGCAGCAAGGAAGAAGCCTTCGGCAAGATCCGGGCGATCGCCGACGAAGTCGCCGTGGACATCGACCACGCCATCCTCTACAGCACCAAGGAGTACAAGAAGGTGCGCTTGGAGTTCTACAAGCCCGAATTCTACGAGTGGGCGCAGCGCAACCTCGGCGTGGAGGCTTGAGCGCGGCTCATCGAGCGTATCGAATTGATTCTCATCGCATACCTTGGTATGTTGTTTTTATCAGCGGCGGAAACGCCGCTTTTTCTTTTGTCGGCTCGCTTCCGGCGCGCCGCTGAACCTTTAGACTGTCTTGCGGATGACAGCTGAGGGAAGCGACCCGAGATCCATCGTCGGAGCGATCGATTGGGGCGGCACGAAGTTGCTCGTCGGACTCGTGGACGACGAGGGCCGCGTGCTCGCGTCGCGCGCCGTCCCCACGCCGACGGGAGGCGCGAGCAACGTGTTGTCGCGGGCGGTGGAGTTGCTGCGTGAATCGCTCGCCGAGCAAGATCGAAGCGGCGACGCGCTGCGCGGCGTGGGCGTCACGGTACCGGGCGTCGTGGACGCGGCGGGACACGTGCTGAAGTACGCCCCCGCGCACGGTCTGCGCGACGTGCCCGTCGCACGTGAGCTGGGCATGCACGTCGGCGTACCCGTGCGAATTGCGAACGACGTGGACGCCTGCGCGCTCGCCGAAGTGCGTTTCGGGCGCGCGAACTTCGAGAACTTCGCGTGGGTCACGATCTCGACGGGCGTAGGCGGCGCGTTCGTCCTCGACCGCCGCTTGTTTCGCGGCGGCGGCCTCGCAGGCGAGATCGGGCACGTCGTCGTGGAGGAAGGCGGGCCGCGCTGCGGCTGCGGTCACCTCGGCTGCTTGGAGGCTGTCGCCGCCGGACCGGCCATCGCCCTGCACGCGCGGTCGCTCGGTTTGCCCGCGCGAAGCGCTCAGGACGTCGCGGCGCTCGCGGCGAGTGGAAACCTCATCGCCCGCTCGGCCTTGGAACGCGCCGCGGCGGCGCTCGGACGGGCGCTCGCCTTCGTGCAGAACCTCCTCGACCTCGACGCCGTCGTGCTCGGCGGCGGCGTGGCGCGCAGCTTGAACTTCGACGTGATTCGCGCGACCCTCGCCGACCGCGTGCTCCCGGTTCCCGGTCGTCACCTTCCCGTCTTGCGCCTCACCGCCCTCGAAGCGCACGCCGCCCTGCTGGGCGCGGCGAGCCTCGTCCTACCCCCGGAGAATCACTGATGAGCATTCACGCGTACCTCGAAACCGTCCGTCAAGCCCTCGCCTCCACGAACGTCGACGCGCTCGAAGCGGTGACGTCGCTTCTGCACGACGCTTACAGAGCGGGCACGACCGTCTACACGTGCGGCAACGGCGCGAGCGCCGCCCTCGCGAGTCACATGGCGTGCGACCTCGGCAAGGGCACCGCCTCGGATCTTTCGCGCGGACCGCAGCAACGCGCCGAGCGGCGTTTGCGGGTCGTGTGCCTCAACGACAACACCGCCCTCATGACGGCGCTCGCCAACGACCTCGCGTACGAGGACGTGTACCTCGAGCAGCTCAAGAACGTCTTGATGCCAGGCGACCTCGTGATCGGCATCAGCGGCAGCGGCGGCAGCCCCAACGTTCTTCGCGCCTTGGAGTACGCGCGCCTGCACGGCGCGCGTACGGTCGGCTTCACGGGACGGCAAGCGAAGTGCGAGCTCATCCGGCCGCTGTGCGACGTCCTCGCGCAAGCGCCCCTCGAGATGATGGAGCAAATCGAGGACGCGCACGTCATCTACTTCCATGCGGTGGCCGTGGCGCTCCGCGAGCGACTTCGCGCCGCCCTTCAAGACGCCTGAGATTCGCCCGCCGCCTCCTGCATCGCCTTGAGGACGTTTCCCATGTGCGTGTCGAGGTCCACGCCGAGTTCGCGCGCTCCCTGCTCGACTTCGTCACGGTTGACGCCCGCCGCGAAGTTCTTCGTCTTGAACTTCTTCTTGAGGCTGGAAAGCTCGATCATCCGCACGTCCTTGTCGGGCCGAATGAGGGCGGCCGCCTGCACGAGACCGGTGAGTTCGTCCACCGCGAACAGCGTCTTCGCGAGCAGGGTTTCGCGCGGCACGCCGCTGTACGTCGCGTGGCCGAGGATCGCCGTGAGCACGTCCTGGGGAACGTCGGTGTTCGCCTGCAAGTACGCCACGCCCCAGAAGGGGTGGCCGGTCTTGGCTTGCACGTCGTACTCGGGGTGCTGCTCGTAATCGAAGTCGTGCAGCAAACCGGTGATGGCGTACACCTCCTCGTTCTCGCCGAAGTGCCGCGCGTACCAGCGCATCGCCGTCTCGACGTTGAGCATGTGGCGTTGCAAGGAAAGGCTCGGCGTGTGCTGCAGCATCAAGGCGTAAGCTTCGTCGCGCGTCATGCAGAAGACTCTACACTCCTGGTATGGCCTTCGTCGCCTCGACGCCGCTGCAAGCCCGCTTGCTGCTCGATCTCTCGAACGCTTCGTTGCTGTCGTTGCTGATGGCGAGCGAACGCAACGCCAGCAGCCTCGCGGCGGAACTCGCCGTGGACGTCCGCAAAGTCCACTACAAACTCACCCGGTTGTGCGAAGGAGGCTTGATCGGCGTGACGCGCGAAGAGAAGCGCGCGGGCCGGCCCGTGAAGTACTACGAGGCGTTCGATCGGGCGTACCACGTGCCCTTCTCGCTCACCGACGCGGCGACGCTGCGCGAGTTGCTCGGCGCGCTGTACACGCCCTTCTCGAGCGGCGCGCTCGACAGCATGGCGAGCGGCTTGGCGCGGCGCGAAGCGCACACGCTCTCGCTCACCCTCAACCAGAACGGCCTTTTGCAGTTGGGATTCGACGCGCGACCTTCGGAAACCCACTTCAGCACGTGGGGTGCGTTCGCGCTGACCGACGAACAAGCGGTGACGCTTCGCGCCCGCCTGTTCGCGTTGTACGAGGAATACCGCGCGCTTTCCCCTCGGGAAGGCGCGCGGTCGTACTTCGTGGGACTCACGATCACGCCGGGGGAGTTGCAGAGCTGAGCGGCGAGGACGCGGCGCGTTCCTTGCGCTGTGCGAGCCCCCACAGCAAACCGCCCAGAATCGTGACGACGCCCGACGTGCCGAAGATCGCGCCGACGGACAGCGAATCGGCGATCGGGGCGAGGAGCAGCAAGGTGGCCGGAACGCCGATCATGCCGACCATGCCGAGCAGACTGCCGACGCGTCCGCGGTACTCGGCGTCGATGAGGGTCAGGAATAGCGTCGAGATGCAGACGTTCGTGATTCCGATGGCCGCGCCGGTCAAGGCGGCGAGCACGTACATCTGCCACGCGGCGCTCGTGAAGGCGAGCGCGACGCTCACGCCGCCCGCCACGACGAGGCCGAGCGCACTCGTCGGGCCGTGCTTCACCTTGCCGCCGAGGGCCGCCATGACGACGCTGCCGAGCGCCATGCCGCCCGTGAAGAGGCCGAAGTAGAGTCCGTATCCTGCCGCGCCCGCGCCGAGTTCCGTCATGCGCTTGGGAATGAGCATCTCCATCGGCGCGAACGACGCGTTGATGACGAGCGCGATGAGCGGCATCGACATCATCAGCACCGAGCCGCGCACGTACGCGAGGCCGCCCTTGAAGTCGCTCCAGAAGCTCGCGCCCGACCGACTCGCCGCCTTGGCGGGCAACTTCACGAACACGACGAGCAGCGCCATCAGCAGAAACGACGCGCCGTCCACGATGAGGCTGGTCGCCGTGCCGATCTGCGCGACGAGGAAACCGCCGCCCACGAGGCCGAGCAGGTTCGCCGTCTGGTTCACCGACGCCATGAGACCGCTGGCGCGCGCGATCTGATTTTTCGGCACGACGTTGGGAAGGACGCTCATGCTGGCGGGGCCATACAGAACGCCGATCAAGCCGTTGACGAAGGCGAGGGCGAACACGACCGGCATGGGAATGTGGCCCGAGAGGGTCGCGAGGCCGAGACCGAGTTGGATGACGCCGCGCAGAAGATTGCCGAGCGCGAGGGGCACGCGCAGCGGAATTCGGTCGACGAGCGTGCCCGCGAACGGTGAAAGCAACGCGGGCAGCATCGAAAGAGCGAGCGTCACGCCCATCGCGGAAACGCTGCCCGTTTGGCGGTACACCAAAAAGGACATGGCGATGCCTGCCAGCGAACTGCCGAGCGCGGACTGTCCGCTGCCGATCAGCCACAAAAGGAAGTCTTTGTTCCACAACTTCACGGGATGCGCTGTTTCCATGCCCTCACGTTGCAGGCTAAGCTACTCGCGATGACAGACCAAAGTTCGAGTAGGGTGTCGACGCGGCGGCAAGCCGAACTCTTGCTCGACCCGGCGAATTACCGCTACCTCGACGCCTTGATGGGCCGCGAGTGCAGCGCGGGAGAACTCGCGAAGATGCTCGGCGAGGACGTAAGGCGTGTCCACTACCTTCTCGGGCGCTTGGTGGACGCGGACCTCGCGTACGTCGCGCGCGAAGAGAAGCGCGCGGGACGGCCGGTCAAGTACTACGCGATGAACGCGCACTGGCTCGTGCCGTTCGACATGACGGACGCGGAAACGATCGAGGCCCTCTTGAACGCGCAGTTGCAGCCTCGCTTGGAGCGCTTCTCGCACTTGCTCGTGGGGCAGTTGCGCCGAGACGCCTCCATCGTCGTGCGCGTCTCACGCGGCGTGGACGACGAGCCGATCGGCGTCAGCTTGTACGACGAAGGCCGACCAGACCCGCGCGAAAACGGCCCGCTGTTCGCCAACTGGATGTTCCTGCGGCTCACGCCCGAGCGGGCTCAAGCGTTGCACACGGACCTCAACGACTTGTTGCGTCGCCACGACGTCTCGGACGACGAGGACGCCAGCGTGTACTCGATCGGCTTGTTTCTCGCTCCAGGCGACGTCATGCTCTGAAACGCTCGTCCTTCAAGACTCCATCGCTTCGCGGACAGTCTCGACAAAGCCGTCCTCGTCGTCCAACCAAGGGTAGTGTCCGGCGGGCAGCACGACGAGATCCGCTCCGGCGAGGTCTTGCAACCAGTCCGTCTGCTCGGGGTAGCTCGTGCGGTCGTTTTCCCCGACGATGGCGTGCACGGGCGTCTTGAGTTCCATCAAGAAAGGCGGGTACTCGAATTCCCAAAAGCCGTGCGCGACGAGCGCCTGCTGCACTTCCGCGCCGCCGAGCAGTTGAGACTCGACGTCGACGAACTCGAGGTGCATGCGGCTTTGCGCGTCTTGGAATTGCAAGGCGTTGAGCAGGTCGCGGGCGTTGAGAAGCTTGAAGGCCGCTTCGATGCGGGCGGCGCCAAGCTGCGGGTACTTGCCTTCGGGCGTGCGCTCGATCACCTCGTTCGCCGGGTCTTGGGCGGATTTGCCGGTGAGGCGGCCCGCTTCCTGCAGCAGCGTGAGGGCGAGTTGCGGCATGTGCAGCCAAGGCGAGACGGCGATCACCCGATCGGCCCGCTTCGGAAAGCGCCGCGCGTACTCCAAGGCGATCACGGCGCCGAAGCCGTGCCCGAGCAGCGAGAGCGACGAGAGATCGAGGTGCGCCCGCACGGCCTCGACGTCGCCCACGAGCGTGTCGAGATCGAGCGCGTCTCGGTCGAGCGGCGCGCTGCGTCCCGCTCCTCGCTGATCGAGGTAGATCATCTTGAAGTCCTCGAACGCCTCGCCGACGAGCGACCGAAACGAGAAACTGTTGTACCCCGGGCCGCCGTGCAAGAAGAGCAGGGCGGGCGCGTCCTCGGGGCCGACGACTTCGAAGTACAACTCCGTGTCGCCTAAGGATTCGAGGTAAGAGTCGTCGAGCATCATGCACGGCATTGTAGGCTGCGCCGAGAAGCGCGAAGGTCACCGGAGGCGCTCTCATGCGCGAAAGGGAAAATAGCTTCGATGCTGCGCCGCGTCCTCGCCGTCTTGATTCCGCTCGCCTTGCTGATCGCCCTCGCCGTGGTTCTCTGGCCTTACTTGCGAAGCGCCGCGCGAATGGTGGCGTTGCTGCGCGAACCTGAACCGAAGGCACGCAGCCTTCCCGATCCGCTGCCGGGCACGCGCTTTCTCGACACCTGGGGCGGCGCGCGCAGCGAAGGGCGCCGTCACGAGGGCGTGGACATCTTCGCGCCCCTGGGCACGCCGATTCGCTCGACGACGAAGGGCGTCGTGACGCGCGTGACGACTGACCGCCTCGGCGGAAACGTCGTGTACGTCCTCGGACCGGGCGGCTTCAATCACTACTACGCGCACCTCGCTCGTTACGGAGACGTCAGAGGCGGCCAGTGGATCGAGGCGGGCACCGTGATCGGTTACGTCGGGAACACCGGGAATGCCCGCTCGACGCCGCCTCACTTGCACTACGGCGTGTACACGCCGACGTGGACGGCGATCAATCCGTACCCGCTGCTGCGCCGCGAGTGGGAAGCGGCGCGTCGCTGAGCCGAGCGAGTTCCAGCGCGCGCTTCAAGTGCCACACGTGCGCGTCGGCCCACTCGGCGGGATCGGGAACGTGCGGCGCGATGAACTTCACGTAGCTGACGGCGCGGTGAAGTTCGCCGAGCAGTGTGGCGTCGGCGTGCAAGGCGCGCAAGTCGGGCAGTGGAAGCACGTTCGTCCACGCTTGCAGGTACGCGTCCCGCATCGCGTCCTCGGCTTCCCGCGGCGCCTCTTTGGCGAGGAAGTACGCAGGGTTCGCATCGAGGAAGGGAAAGCCCAGCGCGGCGTCCGACCAGTCGAGCAAGGTCGGAATGGAACCGTCGAACATGACGTTTCCAGCGTGCAGATCGCCGTGGACGACCGTCGAGGCGATCGGCGAGGCGGCGAGACGCTCGCACGCTTCGATCAGGCGCGGTTCGAGCGCGCGCAAGGCCGCGACGTCGGCGGCCGACAAGTCTCCGACGCTCAACAAAGGGTCGCTCGCCAGCAACGCGTGCACGTCGGCGGCGAGGTCGGCGAGCGAGCGACGAGCGCAGCCGAGCGCCAGCAAATCCGCGTGCCGCGTCTCTGTGAGGCGTTGAACGGCGGCGAGATGCCTGGCCAGCGAAAGCGCGTCCTCTTCTCCGAATGAACGGTCGCCCGCCGAGGCCATCAGGAAGAGGGTATCGCCCCGAGCGGCGAGCACGGCGGGCGCGGCGCTCGTGTGCAGTTCGTGCAGCCAGCGCGTCACGCGGCTTTCACGCGCGAAGAATGACGGGACGGCTTTGAGGTAGCGCGTTCCATCCGTGGTGCGCACGCGGTACAAGGCGCTAATCTGCCACGAACGCACGAACGTCGGGTCGCCTTCGCGCCGCTCGCCGAGCGCTTCGAGCGCGCCGTCCAACCACGCCAACGCTTCGCGCAGCCAGCCTCGCCGCCACCAGGGAATGCGCTCGTCGGGCGCGAAGGCCAAGCGGGCGAATGCCGCGTCGGTCTCGCCAAGGGCGTCGATTGGCGTCCAAGCGCCGAGTGCCAGACATTCGCCCGCCGCTTCGAGCGCGAAGGTTCCTTCGAGATGCCACGCGTCGGGCGCGGTCCGCTCGAACGTGAAGGCGAGGCGGCGCAGAAAGCGCAGCTTCTCGGGAACGAGAAACGCGAAGAGATCCGGCACGCCCGCGCCGTCCTGCACGTTCTTCGACGTGGTCGCGCTCGGCAAGACGCCCTCGACCGTGAGGACGAGCGCTTCGGTCGGGTGTAGCACGAGGGCTCGCACGTCGGCGGTCACGCGAGACGACATGTCCCAGCGTAGCAGCAGACGGCGGACGGTTCAGCGAGGCAGCGCCAAGTAGAAGGTCGCGCCTTGTCCCGGCACGCCTTCGGCCCACACGCGTCCACCGTGCCGAGCGACGATGCGCCGCACGTTGGCGAGACCGACGCCCGCGCCTTCGTAGCCGTCGTGAAGACGCACGAAGACCCGAAAGAGCTTGTCGGCGTCCTCGAGGTGAAAGCCGACGCCGTTGTCGCGCACGAACAGCACGACTTCCTCCGGCGCCACCTGAGCGCCGAGCTCGATTTTCGCCGCGTCGCGTTCGCGCGTGAACTTGAGGGCGTTGTGCATGAGGTTGGTCAGGACTTGCCGCAGCAGCATCGCGTCGCCTTTCACGCTCGGAAGATCGCCCATCTGCCACGTCACGCGCCGTCCACGCGAAATCGGCTCGAGGTCGCTGCGCACTTGCACGGCGAGTTGATCGAGCGGCACGGTCGTGAGACGCAACTCCTGCCGTCCCGCGTACGCGAGACCCGCGAGGTCCTCCACGAGGCGTGACACGCGCTCGCTCTCGCCTTTGATCACGTCGAGGTACGCGCCGACCTTTTCGCCCGCGACGTCCTTCAGGCGCTTGTCGAGCAGGTGCACGAAGCCCGCGATGCGCCGCAGAGGTGCCTGCAGGTCGTGCGAGAGGCTCGTCGCGTACGCCGTGAGTTCCGCGTTGAGTTCGGACAGGCGCAGCGTGCGCTCCTCCACGCGCCGCTCGAGTTCGGTGTTGAGGCCTCGCAGCATCTCCTCGGCGCGTTTGCGTTCGGTGACGTCGAAGGTGATTCCTGTCATGCGCCTCGGCACGCCCGCCTCGTCGCGGTACAGTTGTCCGACGCTCGCCAGCCAGCGTTCCTCGCCGTCTCGCCGCACGCGGAACTCGGCATCGTACGTGCCCGAGCCGTGCATCGCCTCGTCGATGGCCGCCATGAGGCGCGCTCGGTCCTCTTCGCCGGCTTCTTGCACGAACGTCGCCCACTGAGGCGGCGCACCTTCGGGCAAGCCGAGCAGACGCTGCTGCTCGCCCATCCACACTTCACGGCCCGTCGCGAAATCGTAGTCCCACAAGCCGAGGTGCGCGGACGCGAGCGCGAGGCGAAGGCGTTCCTCGCTGTCTTGAAGCGCGGCCGTGGCGCCCTTGCGCGCCGTGATATCCGACGCCACGCCGAGGTACTCGCGAACCGTTCCGTCGGGGTCGCGCGAGAACACGACGTCGCGCCCTCGAATCCAGCGGTACGAGCCGTCCTTGTGCCGCACGCGGTACTCCGCCTCCACGACTTCGCCGTCCTGCGCGCGAACCAAGCGCAGGCGCGCGTCGTGAACGCGCGCACTGTCGTCGGGGTGAACGAGCCCCGCGAAGACGTTCGTTTCGAATCCGTCGACTTCGCGAGAGGTGTAGCCGAGCAGCTCCGTGAACTCGCGGTTGGCGTACACCAAGCGTCGCTCGACGAGGTCGTAGATGAACAGCGCGTCCGGAGAAGCCTCGGCGATGTGCGCGAAGCGGGCGCGCTGCACGTCGCGCTCGCGTTCGAGGCGTTTTCGCTCGGAGATGTCGAGGACGAAGGCGGCACCTGCTTCACGCGAACCTGCGAAGGGCGCGCCGCCGACGAGGACGGGAATGGCGCGTCCGTCCTTGTGGTAGAACGCCTTCTCGATGGTCGCCGCTTCGCCGTGCGTGCGAATCTTGTGGTGCATCTCCTGGTCCTGCGCTCGCCATTCGGGCGGCGTGAGGTCGTCCCAGCGCAAGCGACCGGCGGCGAGGTCGCTTCGGTCGTAGCCGAGGAGCCGCAAGAAGGTGTCGTTCGCGTGCGTCACCGCCCCGTCGAGCCGCCAGAAGAACACGCCGAGCAGGTCGGAGTTCGTGACGGTTCGCAGGCGTTGCTGCGTTTCGCTCAGCGCGAACAACGCCGCTTCCGCGTCCGCTTTCGCCGCGGCCGTCTCCTCGTAGAGGCGCGCGCGCTCCAACGCGGACGCGCACTGCACGGCGATCGTCTCGGCGAACGCTCGCTCTTCGCTGGAGAAGGTGCGCTCGCGGTCGAATTCGAAGCTCAGGCCGCCGACGACGGCGCCGTCCGCGAGGAGCGGCAAGGCGACCGTGCTGTACGCGCCCGCCCGTTTCGTCGTCTCGCGTCCGAGGGCCGGGTAGAGCGCTTCGTATTGCCGCCGCGAGGACACGTACACGGGAACGGCGGTAGAGACGGCGTCGGACATCGGCGAGGGCGAGGCGCCTTGAACGACCGCGAGGGCGTCCACGCGGGCCGCTTCGTCTCCGCGGCTGCTCACGAGGAGAAGGCGGCCGTCCGTTTGCTCCAACCACACGCCGCCCGCGACCGCTTGGAGGGCGGGCAGGGCATGGCGCAGCACGGCGTCGCCGATATCGGCGACGCGCGGCGCGCGCGCGAGGTCGGCGGTGAGCGCCGCCAGCGCCTCGGCTTGCTGGCGTGCGCGTCGCTCCGATTCGAACAGGCGCGCGCGCTCCAAGGCTTGCGCGAGGTGCAACGCGAGCGTCTCGCATAGCGCGCGGTCCTGAGACGTGAAGGGACGCGGCGTGTCGAAGCCGACGATGAGCACGCCGGTGGTGTCGCCGACGTCGAGCGGAAAGGTCGCGAGCGCCTCAATGCCCGCTTCTTGCAAGTCCCGCTCCAAGTCGGGCGCGGCCTTCAACACCTCGGCACGAGACGTGAAGTACCAAGGGCGGCGCTCGCCGATCGCTTCGCCCGTCTCGGCGTGCGTGCTCCACGCGAAGCTTCTCCAGCGGTCGGGCAGTTCGCTCGACAAGCCGTGGCGAGCTTCGAGGCGCAAAAAGGCCGTCCGGTCGGGCAGCGCGATCACGCCGACGCTGCCGCCGAGCGCGGGCACGCCCTCTTGAAGGGCGATGTTCGAGGCCGTCGCGCGGTCGAGCGCGCCCGAAACGCGAAGCGCCACGGCTTGAACTCGGCGTGCGCGGCGCTCGGCTTCCTGCCCCTCGCTGAGGTCGAGCACGTACGCGACGCTCGCCGAGGGCCCGCCTTGAAGGAGGGTGGCGCCGATGAGAACCGGGACGTGCGAGCCGTCCTTGTGCACGAAAGCCTTCTCGTAGGGACCGACGCGGCCGGTGCGCTTGAGCTCGGCCTCGGCTTCAGCGTCGATGTCCGCGTACTCGGGCGGCGTCAAGGCTTTCCAGGTGACGCGCCGAGCGAGGTCGGTCTCGTCGTACCCGGTCATACGGCGAAACGCGGGGTTCATGTAGACGAGGCGCCCGTGAGGGTCGGCGGCGAGCATGCCGATGGGATTCTCGTCGAGCAGTTGTCGTACGCGGCGCTCGCCTTCGGGCAGCTTCGCCTCGTAACGGCGCTGCTCGCCGAGGTCGAGCGCGCTTCCCAGCCAAGCGAGGCCGGACCCGTCGGGCTGAATGGCGTTCGCTTCGAGCAGAACCGGATGCAGGGTTCCGTCGACCGTGCGAACGTGCGCTTCCAAGCGAAGTCCCGCTCCGCCGACTTCGCGGGCGAGCAACGCGGCGCGGAGCGCGGCGTGATCCTCTGGCGTCAACAAGGTCGGCCAGCCGCCGTGAAGCACGCGCGCTCTGCCGGTGCCCACGAAACGCTCGAAGGCGCGGTTCACGAAAGCGAGCTCGCCGCGCTCGTCCGCGCCCCAAGCGAGTCCCGGCAACGCGTCGAGAAGTTGTAAGGGCAGAGTGGCCGGACCCTGCTCGGAGCGCATAAGCAAAGTTTAAAGAGGCTTTTTTCAGGGAAGCACGAAGGCTTTCTTAGCGTTTCCTTGGTTCTGCGCTCACCACGGGGCGACGAGGCTCGCTTCGAAGCATCACTCGGACCACGATTGAAGCGCGCGTTTTTGATAAGATGGCCAACTTGTGAAGCACCTTCTCGCCCCTCCGTTTCCGCGCGCCCTCGGCTTCTCCATGCCGTCCGAGTGGGCGCCTCACGCCGCTACGTGGACGAGCTGGCCGTTCGACGACGAGCTGTGGGTGGGCCACCTCGACGGTGTGCGCGCGGAGTTCGCCGATCTCGTGAAGACCATCGCGCGCTTCGAACCCGTCCACCTGCTCGTGCGCGATGAGGAAGCCGAGGCGGACGCCCGTTCACGCCTCGGAACCGCGAACGTGACGTACCACCGCGTCGCGCTCGACGACGTGTGGTTTCGCGACAACGGCCCGCTGTTCGTCGTGCGAGGCGCGCCCGAGGGCGATCAAGTCAGCTTCGTGAACTTCGAGTTCAACTCGTGGGGCCGCAAGTTCGAGTGGGAGAACGACACGAAAGCGCCCGAGACGGTCGCGGCGTTCCTCGGCGCGGCGCACTGGGATTCGAGCGTCGTGATGGAAGGCGGAAGCTTGGAGCTCAACGGCGCGGGCGTCGCCCTCACGACACGTCAATGCCTTCTGAGCGAGGAGCGCAATCCGCACTTGGGCGAAGAGGACCTCGAAGCGCTGCTGCGCGACTTTCTCGGCATCGAAAAGCTGCTGTGGCTCGACGCGGGCCTCGAAGGCGACCACACGGACGGCCACATCGACACGATCACGCGCTTCGTGAACGAGCGGACGATCGTCACCGTGATCGAAGAAGATCAAGACGACCCGAACTTCGCGACGATGCGCGCGAATCTCGAGCGTCTCAAAACGTTCACCGACGCGCGAGGTCGCCCGTTCGACATCGTGGAGCTTCCCTTGCCGCGAACGTACATGGAGCTCGAAGGCAAGCGCTTGCCGCCCACCTACGCGAACTTCTACGTCGGCAACGGCTTCGTCGTCGTCCCGATTTACGGAGATCCGAACGACGACCGCGCCTTGGAGATCCTGCGAGGCGTCTTTGCGGACCGTGAAGTCATCGGCCTCATGTCACGAGAACTCATCACCGGCGGCGGCAGCTTTCACTGCGTCACGCAGCAGCAACCCGTCGGCGCCGTTTGGAAGGGAGACGACCTTGACTAACCGCACCGTGAAACTCGCCGTCGTGCAGATGAGCATGACGGACGTGCTGCAAGAAAACGTCGCCAAGGCCGAGCGTTTCGTGCGCGAAGCCGCCGCGGAGGGCGCGAACGTCATCCTCGTGCCCGAGCTCTTCGAAAACCTCTACTTTTGTCAGGCGGAACGCGAGGAGTTCTTCTCGCTCGCGCACGAAGTCGACGGGCATCCGTTCCTGGGCCGATTCCAAGACCTCGCGCGCGAACTCGGCGTCGTCTTGCCGATCTCGTTTTTCGAGCGCAGCGGACACGCGCACTACAACTCGCTCGCCATGATCGACGCGGACGGGGATCTCATGGGGGTGTACCGTAAAAGCCACATTCCCGACGGCCCCGGCTACGAAGAGAAGTACTACTTCAATCCCGGCGACACGGGCTTCAAAGTCTGGAAGACGCGCTACGGCACCATCGGCGTCGGCATCTGCTGGGATCAGTGGTATCCGGAGACGGCGCGCGCCATGGCCTTGTTGGGCGCCGAGATCCTGCTGTACCCGACCGCCATCGGCTCGGAACCCGAGGAAGCGGGCGGAATCGACACGAAGGACATGTGGCAGCGCGCCATGATCGGGCACGCCGTCAGCAACGTCGTGTACCTCGCCGCCGCGAACCGGATCGGCAGCGAGCGGGTGCAGCACGGCGACGGCAAGGTGACCGAGCAGGCCTTCTACGGCCACTCGTTCATTGCAGACTTCACCGGCACGAAGCAGCGCGAGTTCGGCAAGACCGAGCAAGGCGTGCTGACGCTCGACCTCGACCTCGACAAAGCCCGCACGTTCCGCGCCGGAATGGGTTTCTTCCGTGACCGTCGCCCCGAACTGTACGCGCCGCTTCTAACGCTCGACGGCAAGACGAAGCGCGCGTAGCACACGACGCCGACGCCCGCTCTTCTCACCGAGAGCGGGCGTCGTTCGCGTTCAACCTTGCCAGTCGGCTCGTTGCGACGTCGATCGTTTCCCGTCGATGTCGGCGAAGCCGTACGCTTCGCCGAGCTCGGCGGCGACGAGGACTTGCCCGGTCTTCTCGAACACGCGCGGATCGCTCGCAAGGGCGGCGACAGCCCGCCCGATGAACTGCGGAGACTCCGAGTTGGTGAAGTCGAAGGCGCCTTCCGGCGCAAGCAGCACTCCTTCGGTTCGCACGAGTCCCGGATACAAGGCCACGCTCGTCACGCCGTGAGGCCGAAGGTGGTTGGCCATCGCCGACGCCATGCGGTCCGACAAGCTCTTGGCGAGAAAGTACGGGATGTTCTCGGTGTCCTTGTGACGCATCGCCGCGAAGAACGAGATGCCGACGATCAATCCTTTCGCTTCCACGAGCAGAGGCGCGGCGAGTTGGCTCGTGACGTAGTGGGCGCGGACGCCCGACGTGAACATGTCATCCCACACGCTGGTCGGTTGCTCCCAAAAAGGCGCGCTCCACTTCTCGCCCCGCTCGTCCCAAAGGTGCAATCCCTCGTATCCTCCCCACACGTTGTTCACGAGGACGTCCAGACGGCCGTGCTCCTCGCGAACGCGGTCGACGACGGCCTTCGTCTGGGCGTCGTTCGTGTGATCGCATTGCACGGCGACGCCGTGACCTCCGAGGGCCGTGACGTCGCGCGCCGTTTCCTGCAGACTTCCACCGAGGAAGGGCATGCGCGTGGAGCGCCCGTCAAGCGTGCGGCCCGTGACGTACACCGTGGCGCCCGCCTCGCCGAGTCCGAGGGCGACGCCTCGTCCGATGCCGCGGGACGCTCCTGTGACGAGCGCGACTTTACCCTTCAAGGAGGTCGTCATGCTTCAGGATGCCTCAAGACGCGGGGCGCGTGATGTGCATGACCTTCGTGAGGCCGAACACCCACGCGATCGAAAAGAGGGCGCCGCCGAGGACGTCGGTGGGGTAGTGCACGCCGATGTACACGCGCGACCACATCATGCCGAGAACGTACAGAGCGCCGAGAACGATCGCGGGCGCCCGCCAGCGCGTGTTCCACAGCGTGGCGATGATCGTTCCGGCGAGGGCCGCCGCGAACATGGAGTGCCCGCTGGGAAAGCTGGAGTCGTTCTCGGGCAAGAAGGGCTTCCAGAGGTGGGGGCGGGGGCGGTCGAAGAAGAGCTTGAGCAGGAAGTTGATGGTGGCGAGCCCGCCGAGAGTGAAGACGGCGAAGTAGCCGAAGCGATGCCGTCGGCGGTACAGCACGAAGAAGAGGATGAGGGCGAGCGGCGTCATGCCGCGCGCGCTTCCGAGCAGCGAGAAGAACGCGGCGATGTGGTTGAGGGTCGCGGACGTGTGGGCGTGCAACGCGAGCATGAGCGGCTCTTCGAGGGGAAAAGGCTCTTTGTCGTACACGTCGTCGGCGATCTTCGTGAAGATGAACAGCGGCACGAGCAGGCCGACCGCGAGGGCGAGCAGAGGACGCCAATGCGTTCGGAGGAACTTCGCCAAGGTCTTGAGGTGAAAGCGCGCGACGTCACGAGGCGACGAGGAGTCCGTGGAGTCCATCGAGGAAGCGTACACGGGTCTTCGCTCGGCGTGCTGACAAGAAGGCGAGGCGATAGAAGAGTGTTTCTTCGCCTCGCCTTGAAGTTCGCGCTTGCTCAGACGTCCGTTCGGGCCCGCTCCCACTTGCTGACTTCATCGAGGGCCGTGATGTCCTCGGGCGTGAGTCGAAGCGTCGCGGCGGGCAGCAAGTCACGAAGCTGCTCGACGCTGTTGGCGCCGATGATGGGGGCAGTCATGTAAGGCTTGGCGAGCAGCCACGCGAGGGCCACTTGGGCAGGTTTGGCGCCATGGGCGTCGGCGACGCGCACGAGCTCTTCCACGACCGCGAAGTTCTGGTCGGAGAAGAAGCGGCGTTGAATGCCGCCCGCGCGTTCGCTGTCCGGCAAGGGTTGCCCTTTGCGGTACTTGCCGGTGAGGAAGCCGCCCGAGAGGGGGCTGTACGGAATGACGCCGATGCCGTGCGTTTGGCACAAAATGGCGAGTTCGCGCTCGAAGCTCGCGCGGACGGGCGCGGCGATGGAGTACTCGGGCTGCAGCGAATCGAAGCGCGCGAAGCTATGCTTGTCGGCCTTCCACAAGCTCTCGGTGAGGCGCCACGCGGGGAAATTGCTCGCGCCGATGTAGCGCACGAGGCCCGAGCGCACGAGGTCGGTGAGGGCTTCGAGGGTCTCCTCGATGGGCGTCTCCAAGTCCGGCCAGTGCACTTGGTACAAGTCGATGTAGTCGATGTTGAGGCGAGACAAGCTTTCCTCGGCGGCTTGCAAGATCCAGCGCTTGGAGAGGCCTTCGCGCAGCGGACCGCCCATGGGGCCGCGCACTTTCGTGGCGACGACGAAGTCGCTGCGGTCACGCTCTTGAAGCCAGCGCCCGATGATCTCCTCGGAGACGCCGCCGGGATTGCCGGGCGCCCAGTTGCTGTAGATGTCGGCGGTGTCGATGAAGTTCCCGCCCGCTTCGGCGTACGCGTCGAGAACGGCGTGACTCGTCGCTTCGTCGGCGGTCCAGCCGAACTGCATGGTGCCGAGGCTGAGCGCGCTGACCTTGAGGCCGGTGCGGCCGAGGCGGCGCAAAGGCAAAGTGGAGTTCGTCATGTCAGCTGTTATACACGGCTGTGCCACAATGGCGCGTATGACCGAGGTGAATGTCGCGTCAGCCGGGCGATCGCTCGTGACTTGGCTGACCGTGCTGCAAGCGTTGAGCGTGGTGGGCGCCGCCGCGTCCCTCGCGCTGCTGTTCGTTCCGTCGGGCGCGGGACTGCCCGCGGGCATTCTGCTGGGCATCACGCTCGTTCAAATCTTGCTGGCGCTCGTGTACGTGCTCGTCTTGCAGCTCACCAAAGGCTGGATGACGAACGCGCGCATGTGGGCGACAGGTGAGGGAACGCCCGATCCGGACGTCACGGCGCGGCAAGGACGGACGTTGTCGGGGTGGCTGGTGTTCGGGCAGTGGCTGCCGGTCGTGGCCTTGCCGATCGTGGGCGGCCTCGTGTGGTACGCGTCGAGCCTCGCGCTCGACCCGGCCGTGTTGGCGCAGTCTGGCGTGGACACCTCGAGCCTTCCCTCGGGCATGACGAGCGAGCAAATCGCGGGCGTCGCGCGCATCGGGATTCTCGTCACGCTGGTGATGTTCGGCTTGCCGTCCATCGTCATCAACTTCGCGATCCTCGGTTGGATTCGGCGCTGGATGAGCGGCGTGACGGACGCGGTCGCGGGACGCTCGCCGAGTGAAACCCGCTTGCCGGAACTCGCCGGAACGCTGGGGCGTTGGTTCACGTTCTTTCAGGTGCTGCTGGTGTTCTTCGCGGCCCTGCTGTTGATCGTGCCGCTCCTTCCGACGCAAGAAGGCGTGAACGCGGGCCTCGGAGACCGCTTGAACTTGCTGCTGGCCTTCTTGCAGCTCGCGCTCTACACGGCGCTGCTGCAGTGGTCGAAGTCGTTCATGTTCGGCGTGACACGGCGAGCGGCAGGACAGGCGTCACGCTGAGCAGCGACGCGCTCAAGGACGAGGCGCCCGCAGCGTGACGCCTTCGCGTACGAGCGCGTCGCGCAAGGAACGGGCGAGGGCGACGGCGTCTCGCCCGTCGCCATGCAAGCACAAAGTCTGCGCTTCGAGCTTCAGCGGCGCGCCCTCGGCGTTCACCTCGCCGCGCACCGCGATGGACAGGCCTTGCCGAATGGCCGCCTCGCCGTGCAGAACCGATCCCGGTCGCGCGCGCGGCATGAGGGTGCCGTCGCGCAGATAGGCGCGGTCGGCGAAGGTCTCGGCGACTTCGACGAGGTTCTCGGCGGCGGCGGCCCTCAGCAATTCGGAGTTCGGCAAGCCGAACAACAACCGAATGCCGCTCGCCTTGACGCTTCTGGCAATCGCGAGGGAGAGCTCGAAGTCCCGAACGGCCATGTTGTAAAGAGCGCCGTGCGGCTTGACGTGCGCTATGGTTGCGCCCTCCTCGCGGGCGACGGCTTGCAAAGCGGCAATCTGCTCGGACACGAACTCGAAAGCTTGAGAAGGCGTCACGGGACGCTCGACGCGCCCGAAGTTCTCACGGTCGGGAAAGCCGGGATGCGCGCCGATCGCCACGCCGCCTCGCAGTGCGAGGCGCACCGACGCTCGCATCGTCACCTCGTCACCGGCGTGACCGCCGCAAGCGACGTTCGCGCTCGTGACGACGTCGAGGATGTCGGCTTCGCCGGGGCTGCCCTCGCCGAGGTCGGCGTTGAGGTCAAGTTCGAGAAGTCGCTGCATACGCCCACTCTACCGCTCGCCGCAATCCGCGCAGGACGCGTTCCTCCTCACGCAAGGCGGCCACGGCGGCGTCGAGGCTCACCGGTTCGAAGCGCACGGCGTCTCCGGGGCGCAGTTGGCCGAGCCGTGGAAGATCCACGCGCGCCACGACCCCGAAGCGGGCGTAGCCGCCGTGCGTGCCCGAATCGGCGAGCAAGGCGATGGGCACGCCGTCGGGCGGGCATTGCAAGAGGCCCGGCACGACCGGCTCGGACGGCCCGGCGGCGGGCGGTGAGGAGAACGAGGGGCCGTCGAGGCGCAACCCCGTGCGGTCCGACGTCGCCGAGACGCGCCACGAGGACTCCACCAGGAGATCGGCGAGGGGCGCTTCTGGAAGGAAGCGCACGCGCGTCGCCCGCCCTACGACGCGCCGCAGCGAAGCATGAAGGTGCAGGCGAGGAGGCGTCTCGAGAGGTTCCTCGCGCCATGTCAGCGCGTCGCCGCGACGCAACGCGCGCCCTTCGTGCCCTCCGAAGCCTGCCCGAAGCTCGGTGGAGGCGCTGCCGAAGACCACGTTCCCGGTGAAGCCGCCGCGCACGGCGAGGTAGCTGCGCGCGCCCGCGTTCACACGCCCGATCTTCAGCTCGTCGCCGGGCTCCACGCGCAGGGGACGGTAAGGCGCGACGGGGACGTCGTTCAGCCACGCTTCGGGAAGCGCGCCCGCGAGCGCCACGACGCCCGCGCGCTCGAAGCGTAAGGTCGGACCGTTCCACGTGACCTCAAGGGCGGGCGCGCCGTCCGGATTGCGAACGAGGCTGTTGGCGACGCGCAGGGAGAAGGCGTCGAGCGCGCCTCCCGTCGGCACGCCGAGGTGCCGCGTTGCGGGACGGCCGAGGTCTTGCACGGTCGTGAGGAGGCCGGGACTCGAAACGCGCAGCACGTCACACCGCCTCGAAGCGCACGAGGTCACCGGGACGCAGCACGATCGGCTCGTCGCGCGAAGCGTCGAACATCGCTTTGGACGTTCTTCCGAGAAGGTGCCAGCCTCCCGGAGAGGCGAGCGGGTACACGGCCGTCCACGGGCCGCCGATCCCGACGCTGCCCGGCTCCAGACGCGTCCTCGGCGTGGCGCGGCGCGGCAACTGCAACACCGACGGCAAGCCGCGCAAGTACGCGAAGCCGGGCAGGAAGCCCAAGAAGGCGACTTCGTAGAAGGTGCCCGAGTGCAAGGCGATCACCTCGCTCGGCGAGAGGTCCGTGAGGCGCGCGACGTCGTGCAAGTCCGGCCCGTCGTAGGAGACGGGAATGGTGAGGGTGCGGGCGGGTTCTCGCTCCGGAGGTCGAAGCGTCGGGATGATCGCGCGCAAACGGTTCTCCAAGTCGGCCGCATCGACGAGGGCCGCGTCGTACAGAATCGTCAGGACGTCCTCGGCGGGAACGCTGCACGTCACGCCGAGCAGGGAAGCGCGCGTCAAGAACGCGTGCAAGGCGAGGGCGAGGGCGGAGCGCCACACGATGCCCGCGTCGCCCAATCGCTCAAAGGTGATCTTCGTGCCGAGATGATCCATGAAGCCTGCTTTAAGATGCGCGCATGCCGTGGTTGCGCGCCCTGTCCATCCCTCATGATACAAGCGTCGAGTTCGGCACCTTCCTGGCCGACCTCGACGCGCAGCTCAGCGATCCTGGAACGGACCGTGACGCGTTGACCCGCGAACTTCTCGCGCAGTTTCTGTACGCTCGTTCTTACGACGCCTTGCGCGCCGACGCCCCGATCGCCGCCCTCAACTTGGATCCTCGAAACGTCACGCTGGAAGCCGAGTACTACGAGGCGACCGACCCGGAGAAGTTCGCGCGCGTCAAGCCGCTGTTGTGGCTGTGGAAGAACTTCGACGGCTCTCCGAGCGGTCAAAGCGCCGTGTTCGGCATCGACTTCCGCCGCGTTCTCGCGAGGCACGTCTTCAAGCGCGTCGGACGCAACTTCAAGGCGTGGCCGCACGTGGAGTTCAGCGTCGGGTACAACATGGACGTCGGGAACGACGTCGTCGTGCACCGACACGTCCTGCTCGACGACATCGGCGGCATCGTGCTGCACGACAAGGTGAGCTTGTCCGATTACGTGAACGTGTTCAGCCACACGCACAGCGTTCTCGACATGCCGGACGTGACCTTGCGTCCCACCGTCATCGGGCGGGGCGCGCGCGTGACGTACCACGCGACGGTGCTCGCGGGCAGCGTCATCAGCGACGACGCGATGATCGCGACGGGCGCGCTCGTACGCGGCCCCGTCGAACCGCACGGCATCGCGATGGGCGTGCCCGCGAAGGTCACGCGCCTCAAGGACCGCGCCGCCTTCGAACGCTACGAGGTGGACGTTCGGCGCGACTTGGCGCCCGCGCCCCGCAAAGCCAATCCGGACTTTCCGCATCCGACGCCCCCTCAGACGCGCCTGCCCGAGAAGTGATGCTGGCGGGCGACGTGCGCGACTTCGTGTGGGACACGCTCGCGCGCGCGCGGGCCGTCTCGTACCCGTTGCCGCCGCACGGGCACAACCCGAACTTCAACGGGGCGAAGGCGGCGGCGGTGCAGTTGCTCGCGCACGAACGACTCGTCGGCGCCCGAGTGCTCGTCGTCGGGCCCGAGCGGGCCTTGCTGCCGCTTCGCAAGCTCGCGCTCGCCGAGGGCCGCGTGCTGTTCGTGCCGCATCAGAAGAAGGAGGGGCGGTACTGGCGTCTCGGCGACGAGCGAGGCGCGCAGCTTTCGAGCATGCCCGCGTTCGGCGAGGAAGTCGAAGCGCCGAACGGCGCGCAGGCGGTCGTCCTCGCGAGCGTCGTCGTGGCGCGAGACGGCGGGCGGTTGTCGAAAGGCTTCGGCTGGGGAGCGCGCGGCGTGCCTCTCGGCGTGCCGCAACTCACCCTCGCGCATCCCATCATGCTGCGCGACCGCCTTCCGTGCGAACCGGATTCACGCGTGGACCTCATTGCCACGCCACGAGAAGTGATCGCGCCGGCGTGACGAAACGGCGAGGAGACCGCCCTCGTTCGAGCAGTCTCCTCAGGCGAAGCTCTCGGTCCTTACACCAAGCCGCGTCGAGCGAGCTTGAGGCGGTATTCTCCGTCGCCGAGGTCCTCGAGGGTCTTGAACACGAAGGCGCTGCCGTCGTGCATCTCGACGCCGTACTCCTCGCCGACGGTGAGCGCGTGGTTCTCGACGCGCAGACGCACGAGGCCGCGCTCGCCTTCGAGGGACGTGAAGCGCGCTGGCGTCGCCATCCCTTCGAGGTGGATCTTCACGTCGTTGGGATGGCTCAAGCGTCCCCCATCATGAGGCCTTCGATGGTGTGCGCTTGGTGGATGGGTTCGAGCTTGTCCACGATGCGGCACAGGATGTGTTGCTGCACGTACGGAGGCAGCGATTCGTAGTAGGCGCGCGTGAGTTGCAGATCGTGGCGCTCGTGGTTGTTCGCCGAGGGCGCGTCCACGCCGATCACGAGGACGGGGCGCGGTTTGGCCGAGGCGTGGGCGGTGCCGCGGTGAATGGTGAGGGCGGAACGCGCCGAGATGTCGCCCATGGAGGGGAACTTGCGCGAGGAGCGCGCCTCGTAGCGAGCGTAGAGTTCCTTCGGCGGAAACATCCCGTGTTCGAACTCGCTGGGATCGTCCCACTGGGTGCCCGGCGCGACTTCGAAGGGACCCATGTCCGGCTCGACGTCGACGGTCGTCATGTTGAACGCGAGCGAGTTGAGGCGGCGGCCGATCGTGGTGTCCTCGGGCGCGGGGAAGTCGCGGTGCCACGGTTGGTTGAGCGCGCCTTGGTTCGGCACGTCGAAGCCGAGCTCGACGATGCGGTAGTTCGGGCCGAGCACCGCTTCGCACACGGCGACGAACCACGGATGCGTGACGATCTGCTCGAAGCAGCGGATGTCCTCGGGATGGATCTCGACGTAGTGACGGTTACGTCCGCGTCCGACGGCGCCGCCTGGGCGCTTGAGCGCTTCGGGATACAGGCGCATGACGTCGTCGTACAAGTCGGCGATCATTTCACGGGGAAAGGCGCCCTTTTGAGCGATGATGCCGTCGCCGTACAAGCCCGCCATGATGGGGGCTTGGTCGAACGACGAGATGTCGGGCTTGCCGCTGGCAGGCTTTTCGGGGCTGATCATGCTCATGGAGTTCTCCGGGAAGCAACGCGAGAGGCGCAAGGTCGAGGCGATCGATCTTCAGTAAAGCCTCTCCAGCTTAAAAAATCGTGAAGTGCCGGTCAAGACGAAAATTGCGAAAGCTGCGAAGTCGGACTCACTCCAAAAAGTCGTCTAGACATGAAAGAAGTTCGATATTTGGGGTATTCTGTGTTTGTACGAATTTTCAAAAAGCAAAGTTAGACAAGTTGTCCTACTGGACAAAACGCGCGCTGAGCGTCAGGCTGAGACACGAGCAACAAACTCAGCCCCGAAAAACGACGAGCGTCGTTCGATTCGGGACATGCCGTTCGGCTTCGCGTCTCTTTTCGAAAGGAAGTTCAGATGAAGCGTTCCCGTACCCTGACCATTGCCCTCGCCGCCCTCGCCACGACGGGCGTGACCGTCGTCGCGGTCGCGCAAGGCTTGCCGAAGCTCGGCGTCAAGAAAACTTACAAAGTCGGCTTCGCGCAAACCGAAAGCAACAACCCGTGGCGCATCGCGCAAACGAAGTCGATGCAAGAGGAAGCCAAGCGCCTCGGCTGGCAGCTCGTGTACACCGACGCGGGCGGTTCCGCCGCGAAGCAAGTCGCCGACGTCAACTCCATGATCGCCCAGAAGGTCGACGCGATCTTCCTCGCGCCCCGCGAGGAAAAGCCCTTGGCCGCCGCCGTGAAGAACGCCCGCGCCGCCGGCATCCCCGTAATTTTGCTCGACCGCAACGTCGACCAGAGCCTCGCGAAGGCGGGCACGGACTACGTGACGTTCATCGGCTCGGACTTCATCCAAGAAGGCCAACGGGTCGGCACTTGGCTCAAAGCCAACCACAAAGGCCAGGCGCGCGTCATCCAGCTGCTCGGCACGACGGGCTCCAGCCCCGCCAACGACCGCCGCAAGGGATTCGAGGACGCGGTCAAGAGCGACACGAGCATCA
Source organism: Deinococcus yavapaiensis KR-236 (assembly GCF_003217515.1). Classification (NCBI taxonomy): domain Bacteria; kingdom Thermotogati; phylum Deinococcota; class Deinococci; order Deinococcales; family Deinococcaceae; genus Deinococcus; species Deinococcus yavapaiensis. The sequence goes on from NZ_QJSX01000014.1 coordinate 129,391, forward strand.
AGATCCTCGCGTCGCAAGACGGTGACTTCGCCCGCGACAAGGGCCGTCAAGTCATGCAGACCCTGCTGCAAGCCCACCCGGACGTGAACGTCGTGTACGCCCACAACGACGAGATGGCCATCGGCGCGATCGCCGCGCTCGAAGCGGCGGGCAAGAAGCCCGGCAAGGACGTCCTCGTGATGTCCATCGACGGCGGCAAGGAAGCCGTGCAGCTCGTGGCCAACGGCAAGATCAATTACGTCGTGGAGTGCAACCCGCGCTTCGGCCCCAAAGCGTACGCGACCCTCAAGGACTACGCGGCGGGCAAGAAGATTCCCGCGAAGATCATCAACCCCGACCGCGACTACGACGCGAAGACCGCCAAAGCAGGGCTCGCGACGGCGTACTGAACGACGCCTCGCCCCCCACCCCTCTCTTCTTGCGACAGAGGGGGAGCATACAAGCAAGAGCTTGCGCTTTCCAAACACCCCTCTCCCCTCGTGGGAGAGGGGTTGGGGGTGAAGGGGGCCGACCTCAGAAAGCGAGGACCGACGTGACCACGGCAGAGCCCCTCCTCGTGATGGAGGGCATCGACAAAGCGTTTTCCGGCGTACCGGCCTTGTCGGGCGCGCACTTGCGCGTAGGGCCCGCCGAGGTGCACGCCCTGATCGGGCAAAACGGCGCGGGCAAGTCCACGATGATCAAGATCCTCACGGGCGCGTACCGCAAAGACGCGGGCACCATCCGCTTTTCGGGGCGCGACGTGGAGTTCACGTCTCCCAACGGAGCGCAACTCGGCGGCATCGCCACCATCTACCAGGAAGTGAACCTCGTCGGATACCGCTCCGTCGCCGAGAACATCTTCTTGGGACGCGAACCGAAGCGCGGTCCGTTTCTCGACATCGCGCGAATGAACCGCGAGGCCCGCGAGATCCTCGCGGGCTTCGATCTGCGCATCGCCGTCACCGAGCCGCTGCGAACGTACTCGGTGGCCGTGCAGCAGATGGTGGCGATCGCGCGGGCCGTCTCGCAAAAAAGCCGTCTCGTGATCATGGACGAGCCCACCTCGTCGCTCGACGACCGCGAAGTCGAAACGCTCTTTCGTGTCATTCGTCAACTCAAGGCCGAGGGCGTGTCGGTGATCTTCGTGTCGCACCGTCTCGACGAGTTGTACGCGGTGTGCGACCGCATCACGATCATGCGCGACGGACGCACCGTGCACGAAGGCGACATGACCGGCATCACGAAGCTCGAACTCGTCGCCAGAATGCTCGGCAAAGAAGTCGGCGAGCTTCGCCGCGAAGGCGAGACGGCTTTTTCGCGCGGCGGCACCGTGGCGGGCGAGGAGTTGTTGAGCGCCCGCGACTTGCAGGCGGGCCGCACCCTGCGCGGCGTGGACGTGAACGTCAAGCGCGGCGAAATAGTCGGGCTGGCGGGCTTGTTGGGTTCGGGCCGCTCGGAAACCGCCAAGGCGATCTTCGGCGCGGACGACCTCAGCAGCGGAGAGCTGCGCGTGCACGGGCGAAGCGTGAAGTTCAAGTCGCCGGGCGACGCGATTCGAAACGGCATCGGGTTTTGCGCCGAGGAACGCAAGACCGACGGCATCATCCCCGACATGAGCGTGCGCGAGAACCTCACGCTCGCCTTGCTGCCGAAACTGCAACAGCTCGGCGTGGTGGACGGGGCGCGGCAAGCGGAAATCGTGAACCGCTTCATCGCGCGCCTCGGCATCAAGACGAGCGGGCCGGATCAGAAGATTCGCGAACTCTCGGGCGGCAATCAGCAAAAGGTGCTGCTCGCGCGCTGGCTTTGCATGAATCCGAACTTGCTGATCCTCGACGAACCGACGCGCGGCATCGACGTCGGCGCCAAAGGCGAAATCCAAGCGCTCATCGACGAGTTATCACGCGACGGACTCGGCGTGCTGATGATCTCCTCGGAGCTCGAAGAGCTCGCCGAAGGCTGCGACCGTGTCGTCGTGCTGCGCGACGGGCAAAGCGTGGCCGAACTGCCGCGCGCCACCCTCTCGCAAGACGCCATCATGGCCGCCATGGCGCACGGCCAGGAAGAAGGAGCGCGTGGCTGACCTCGAAACTCGTCCCGCTCCGACGTCCCGGCGAGGCGCGGCCTTGCCGTCCTTGCGCCTCGACCCCGCCATTCTCGGCGCGCTCGGGGCGCTCGTGCTGCTCTTCGTCTTCAACGCCGCCTTCACGCCGAACTTCCTGACAGTCCAGACCCTCAACGTGATCTTGACGCAAGTCGCGACGATCGTGATCGTCGCGACGGGCATGACGCTCGTGATCGCCACGGGCGGCATCGACCTCAGCGTCGGCGCGCTCATGGCCATCTCGGGCGCGGTCGCGCCCCTGATCTTCATGCATCCCGCCCTCGCGGGCGGGCTCGGCGTGACCCTCGCCTTCGTCGTGCCCGTGCTCGTCGCGGGCCTCTTCGGCCTGTTCAACGGCACGCTCATCACGAAGTTCGGCTTGCAGCCGTTCATCGCGACCCTGGTTCTCTTCATCGCGGGGCGCGGCGTCGCGCAAGCCCTCACGAACGGTAACTTGCAAGTCTTCAACAACCCCGCCTTTCAATTCATCGGGATGGGCCGCGTGTTCGGCATCCCCTTCCAAGTGCTCTTGATGTTCGCGGTCGTCGCGTTCTTCGCCTGGGTGATGCGCCGCACGGTGTTCGGACGTCACGTCCTCGCCGTCGGCGGCAACGAGGGCGCCGCGCGCCTCGCCGGGGTGCCCGTGACGCGCGTGAAGCTCGCCGTGTACGGCATCGTCGCCCTGCTCTCGGGCTTGGCGGGCCTCATCGTGATCGCCATCAACTCCTCGGCCGACGCGAATCAGGTGGGCCTCAACATGGAGCTCAACGCCATCGCGGCCGTCGCGGTCGGCGGGACGGCCCTCACCGGCGGACGGGCGAGCGTCGGCGGGACCCTCGTCGGAGCGCTCCTGCTGCAACTCATCGGCTTTACCCTCCTCGCCAAGGGCGTGCCTCAATCGGCCGCGTTGGTGGTGCAGGCGGCCATCATCCTCATCGCCGTGTACCTGCAGCGAAGAAAGGCGTAACCGTGGCCACCTCTCCCCTTCCCTCGTCCGCGCGCGGCCAAGCCGCCAGCGCCTTTTTGCAGCGCTACGGCGTCCTGATCGCGCTGGCGTTGCTGCTCACCTTCGGCGCCTTGCGGTACGAGGGCTTTTTGTCGCCGTTCAACTTGTTCAGCGTTCTCGCGTTCAACTCGATGTTCGGTCTCGTCGCGCTCGGCATGGCCTTCGTGATCATGACGGGCGGCATCGACCTCAGCGTCGGAAGCGTCGCCGCGTTCGCGAGCGTCATCGCGGCGATGCTCAGCCCGCACGGCTTGTGGCTCGCCCTACTCGGCGCGGTCGGCGCGGCGACGCTTCTCGGGCTCGTCAACGGCCTCGTGATCGCGTACGGTCGCGTCCTGCCGTTCATCGCAACGCTCGCGATGCTGCTCGGCGCACGCGGCCTCGCCTTGCTGTTCGCGGGCGATCAATCCGTGAGCGTCTCGTACGAAAGCGGCTTCACGAACTTCGGGCAAGGCAAGATCGGGGCGGTGCCGTACACGGCGATCGTTCTCGCGGCGGCGTTCGTGCTCGGCTCGGTCGCGCTGCGCTACACCGCCTTCGGACGGCACATTCTCGCCGTGGGCGGCGGCGAGGACGCCGCGCGCCTCATGGGCTTGAAGGTCGAGCGCGTCAAAGTCCTCGTGTACACCCTCTCGGGCGCCTTGGCGGGACTGGCGGGCGTCATCCTCGCGTCGCAGTTCGGCGCGGGTCAACCTACCGAGGGCCTCGGTTGGGAACTCACGGCGATCGCGGCGGTCGTCGTGGGCGGCACCTTGCTGACGGGCGGCATGGGCTCGATCGGCAACACGCTCGTCGGCGTGTTGCTCCTCGGCTTGATCTTCAACATCCTCAACTTCGAAAACGGCAAGGGCACCATCAGCCTCAGCAACTACTGGCAAAGCATCATTCGCGGCGTGTTCTTGCTGATCGTCGTGGTTCTGCAAAGCCAACTCACGAAACGGCGAAGCTAGCGGTCCTGTCGATCCCTCACGTTTCGTCCTCCCCTTTTCGCGCGGAAGGGGAGGCGTTTTTTAGGCCCAGCCGCTCGCCTCCCGCGTACACCGTGCAACGCCGCTCGCGAACGAAGCTCAAAAGGGTCACGCCGAACGCCTCGCACAAGCGCACGGCGAGGCTGGACGGAGCGGACACCGAGACGAGAACGGGAATTCCGGCGAGGACGGCTTTCGAAGCGATGTCGTAACCGACGCGGCCCGAGACGACCAGAAAGGTGTTGGACAGCGGCAAAGCCGCTTGCCGTAACGCCCACCCCACGATCTTGTCGACCGCGTTGTGCCGTCCGATGTCCTCACGCGTCGCGAGCAGGTCGCCGGACGAGGTGAACAAGGCCGCTCCGTGCGCGCCACCCGTCGCGTCGAACAGGACTTGCCGCTCGCGCAGGCGGCGCGGCGCGTCGAGAACGAGGTCGAGATCGAGCGCGTCCTCCGTCCAAGACGGCCGTTCCGCTCGCACGGCGAGACGCTCCAACCCGCCGATACCGCACACGCCGCACGCGCTGCTCGTCCAAGTGAAGCGGGGCGGCGCGTGAAGCCCCTCTCGAAGCGTGGCGCGCAAGACGTTCGGCAAGACCGTTTCCCCCGTTCGCCAAGCGTCGAGGGCCGTCACGTCCGACGCCTTGGAAATCACGCCTTCGGACAGCAGCCAGCCGAGCGCGAGGTCCTCGTCGTGGCCGGGCGTTCGCATCGTGAGGTTGACGGTTCGCTCCTCGTCGGTCACGACGCGCAGTTCGAGCGGTTCCTCGAGCAAGACGACGTCGGCCGCTTCACGCACCACGCCATGCTCGACGCGCCGCACCTCGACTCGCTCGACGCCTTCCTCGACCGCCTTCACGTTTGTGGCGGCACGTGGACGTCTCCGTACTGCGCCCGCTCGCGAAGGCCGCGTCCCACGCCCTTCAAGACGTCCGCGACGACACCGAGGGCGAGGCCGACATCCGGATCGCGCGTCAAGGACAGCAATTCGCGCGTCCCGATCGGCTGTCCGCTTCGCACGCGGTTCGCGCCCGCGCGAAGGCCGTCGGCGAGGGCGCCCGTGAACGCGCCGACCTCGTCGGGCTCGACGCTGCCGAGCAGCTTGGCGAACTCCAGCAAGTTGCGCAGGGCGCGCACGCCGCCCGGCTGATTGAGCAGTTCGAGCACTTCGTGCGACAACCCCGCGCCGCCTTGCACGAGGCGCGCCGTCGTGTCGAGCACGCGGTGCTCGTGCAAGGCGCGCACGAGATTCAAGGCGTCCAGCAGCGCGTCGGCGCTGAGGTGCGTCTCTTCCTCCAAGCGCTCTCTCGGCGTCGCTTGCAAAGCCGCCGCGTCGAATTTCAAGGACTTCGCCATCAGTCGTCTCCTGAGGCGTTCGTTTCGAACGCCTCCGTACCGGGAAAGGTGTAGTCGGCGCGGCGCCACTTGCGCTCGACTTCCACGCCTCGTTGCGGCGTGGGCGTTCCGAAGCGGAAGTTCGACTTGGGCAACGGCGACTCGCCCTTCACGGGAAGAAGTTCCATGCGTACGGCGACGTCCTTGTACGCGGGCGTGTGGGTGCTGAGGTCCGTGTGGCTGCCCGTGAGACGGTTCACGGCGTCCTCGGCGCTTCGCGCGTTCATCGGCATGTAAAGGATGTTGCCGGACACTCGGTTCGTGACGAGTACGCGCACTTTCACGGCGCCGTGCCGCGACACGAGCCGCACGAAGCGGCCCGACTCCAAGCCGCGCTCCTCGGCGAGTTCGAGGCCGACCTCCACGAAGGTGTCGGGCGCGCGCGAAGCGATGCCTTCGGTCTTGAAGGTCATGTTGCCTTCGTGGAAGTGCTCCAGCATGCGGCCGTTGTTGAGGTGCAAATCGAACGTGTCGTCGGGCGGTTCGAGCGGCTCTATGAAGCGCGCGGGGTACAGCTGGGCCTTGCCGTCCGGGAAGGGAAAGCCGTTCGTGAACAGCAGCGGCGTGTCGGTGCCGTCGTGCGCGACGGGCCACTGCAAGGACGCGAAGCCCGCGAGGCGCTCGTACGTCACGCCCGCGTAGAGGGGAACGAGGCTCGCGATTTCCGCCATGATCTCGCCGGGATGCTCGTACTGCCAGTTCGCGCCGAGGGCGTTCGCGACGCCTTGAATGATGCGCCAATCGGGGCGTGACTCTCCGAGAGGCGCGAGCACCTCGTAGAGTCGTTGGATTCGCCGCTCGGTGTTCGTGAACGTTCCGTCCTTCTCCAAGCTCGGCGAGGCGGGCAAGACGACGTCCGCGAACGAGGCGGTGTGCGAGAAGAACACGTCTTGCACGACGAAGAAGTCGAGCTTTTCGAACGCGGCCTCCACGACGTTGACGTTCGCGTCCACGAGGCCCATGTCCTCACCCTTGAGGTACAGTCCGCGCAATTTGCCGTCGTGAATCGCGTGAACCATCTCGTGGTTGTCGAGGCCCTTCGTCGTCGGCAAGGAGACGTTCCAGGCCGCCTCGAACTTCGCGCGCACCTCAGGATCGTCCACGCGCTGATACCCTCCCACGAAGTTCGGCATGGCTCCCATGTCGGAAGCGCCCTGCACGTTGTTGTGTCCTCGCAGCGGATACGAGCCCGCGCCGGGCCGCATGTAGTTGCCCGTGACGAGCAGCAGATTGCTGATGGCGGTGCTCGTCTCCGAGCCGCCGCGTTGCTGCGTGACGCCCATCGCCCAAAGGACGCAAGTTCCGTCGGCGTCCACGATCTCGTGCGCGAGGCGCTTCAACGTCTCGGCGGGAACGCCCGTGATGTCTTGAGCGCGCTCCAGCGTCCACGGCGCGAGGCTCGCCCGAAACTCGTCGAGGCCGTTCACGTGCTGTTCCAAAAACGCCTTGTCTTCGAGTTGCTCGTCGAGGATGTACTTCGCGATCGCCGAGAGCCACACGAAGTCCGTTCCGGGAGTCGGGCGGACGAAGAGGTCGGCGCGGCGCGCCATCTCGTGCTCGCGCACGTCCACGACGACCAAGCGTTGGCCGCGCAGCTTGTGCGCTCGCTTCACGCGCGTCGCGAGGACAGGGTGGGACTCGGCGGTGTTCGTGCCGATCGCGATGACCAGACCCGCCGCCTCGATGTCCGAGATGGAGCCCGAGTCGCCGCCGTACCCGACGGTTCGCCACAAGCCCATCGTGGCGGGCGATTGGCAGTAGCGCGAACAGTTGTCGACGTTGTTCGTGCCTATCACGCTGCGCGCGAGCTTTTGCATCAAGAATGCCTCCTCGTTCGTGCACTTCGAGGACGCGATGAACCCGAGGGCGTCCGGGCCGGACTCGGCGGCGAGTTCGCGCAAGCGGCGAGCGACGAACGCCAGCGCCTCGTTCCACGTCGCCTTTCGAAACGTCGCTCCTTCACGAATGAGGGGGGTCGTGAGACGCTCCTTCGCGGCCACGTAGTCCCAGCCGAACTTGCCCTTCACGCAAGTCGACACGCCATTGGCGGGACCGTGCGTCGGCTCGACCTTGAGGATGTGGCGGCCCTTCGTCCACACTTCGAACGAGCAGCCGACGCCGCAGTACGTGCACACCGTCTTCGTTCGCTCGATGCTGCCTTCGCGCACCGCGTGCTCCGCGTCCGAAATCGACAAGATCGGGCCGTACCCGACGCTGGGCTCGGCCGCCTTCACGAGGTTCACGGCGGATTGGAAGACGGGCAGGGGAATTCCGGTGAAGAGGCCCGCTTCGCCCAGCATCGACTTCTCCATGAGAGCGTTGCACGGGCAGACGGTGACGCAGTGTCCGCAACTCACGCAGCTCGACTCTCCGGCAGGTTTGCCGCCGTCCCACAGCACGCGCGGGTGTGGGGCTTCCCAGTCGATCGACAGCGTCTCGTTCACCTGCAGGTTCTGGCACGCCTCCACGCAGCGACCACACAAGATGCACTGGTCGGGATCGTAGCGGTAGAAGGGATGCGAGTCGTCGACGACGTACGGCTTGGGGTGGTAGGGCGTGCGCTGGTGTTCGACGCGCAGCAAGGCCGTCGTGTTGTGCACGGTGCAGTTGCCGTTGTTGTTGTCGCACACCGTGCAGTACAGCAAGTGATTGCCGAGCAGGCGATCGAAGGCGTCGGTGCGCGCCGCTCTCGCCGCCCGCGTCTCGGTTCGAACGACTTCACCGCCTCGAACGCGCGCGCCACACGCTCGGACGAGTTCGCCGTCGACTTCCACGAGGCACGTGTCGCACGTCTGGATCGGCCCGAGTTGCGGGTGATAGCACACTTGCGCGAGCTCCAAGCCCGAGCGGTTGAGCACGTCGATCAAGAGCTCGCCGCGCCGCGCGTGTTGCGGAACGGAGTTCAGGACGACGTGCGTTTCTGGAAATGCATCGTTCTTGGCGTCCGTGGCGTCGTTCATGATGGTCGCCGTTCAGTGTACGCCTCGCGGTGAAGCGATCGGAAAAGCATAAAAAAAGAGGACGCCTTCGGGCATCCTCTTTCACAGTGCTGATGTTACCAGCGGCTGTCGCGGCGCGGCGGGCGAGCGTTGTACTCGCTCACGGGCGCGGCCTTCGTGACCACAATGTTCTTGGCTTGCGGGCCCTTGCCGCGTTGACCGGCCTCGATTTCGAACTCGACCTCGTCACCCTCGTTGAGCTTCTTGAAGCCCGAACCTTGGATGGCGCTGAAGTGCGCGAACACGTCCGGGTTGCCGGGCGTCTCGATGAAACCGTAGCCTTTTTCCGCGTTGAACCACTTAACTTTCCCTGCAGGCATCTTTACTCCTCTTCCAAGCGTACGAATCACGCACCCGTGTTCATCCCGAGTACGCTTCTAGCTTCGCAGACTGGAATCGACTCGTATTGTACCCGTTGAAATTCGACCAATTCCACCCTGGCACACAATGATCGATCGATCCACACCTGTTAGGCTGAGCGCATGCGACTGCGACGTTTGGGACTGGGATTGATGCTGCTGGGCACGGGCGCCTTGCTGCTGCGCGCCCGAAAGGACGACGTGAAACACCTCGTGGTGGAGCAAGTGCTGGAACGCCCCGCCCGCGACAAACGCTACGCGGAACTCGCCGACGAACTGGAAGTGGCGGGCGAACGCGTCCTCGTGCGCGCTCGCCGCGCCAAGGAGCTCGAGCGCGCCAAGGAGACGATGCGGCACATCATCGGCATCGAACGTTGGGGACAGCGACGCCTCGAAGCCGCGCTCGGCGAAGCGTTCTCGCGAGACGAGCACCATCCGTACAAGCCGCCCGCCGACGCCACATGGAACGACGTGCTCGAAGACTTCACCACGACTCGGCAGCGCACCGTCTCGCTCGCCCGCGAACTTTCCTCCAATCCGCCCGATCCCGCTTGGCGCGTGGAGCACAACGGCCTCGGGCCTCTCTCGGCGCGCGGATGGCTGCGCTACCTCATGACGCACGCCGGGCTGGAAAGTCGCCGCATGCGCTGAGGGCGAACGCGCCACGTTCCGCACGAGCAACTTCACGTTCTGAAGCCGCGCCGTTCCCCGCGTGAACGTCATGCCTTCAACATGACGGACGGCGGGGCGCTTGTCGAACTAAGAATTCGGCGCTCGCGCGGAAGTCGTTCCCGACGCGAAGCCTTCGAGCCGCAAGCCGAGCTTGGAACGTGACGTCGAAGCGACGAAGAAGCGACGAGGCCTGACGAAACCAAAAGGCGTGATACGCGTTCGCTCGACGAACGCTGAAGGTCGCAGGAACGCACGTCGACCATAGGCTCCCTATAGTTCAAGAACATGCTTGCCAATGCCCCTTTGATTCTTTGCATCGAAGACAGCGCAACGGACGCGGATCTGCTTCGGGAGGCGTTCGCGCAGATCGCTCTTACATGCAAGCCTGTCGTCCTGAACGTCGAGCATGACGGAACCCACGCGCTGGACGTCGCCAAGCGCGTTCAACCGGACCTCATCCTGCTCGATCTCGTGATGCCCGCGTCCGACGGACTGCATGTCCTCGAAGCCCTCAAAAGCGACAAGGAGACGCGCGCGATTCCCGTGATCGTGCTGACTCACCACTGTGACGACGAACGAATCGCCCAAGCGTATCGGCGGTACGCCAACGCATTCCTTTACAAAGGTCAGTCGTTCGAGGAGTTGACTCGGGCCGTGGGGTCGCTGTGCCGATTTTGGCTTCGATCCGTCGTGCTGCCCACGCACCGAAGCGGCGCCTCCATGAACTGAGGGCGTGTCGACGAACCACGCGGCTCATCGTCGCCCCGACGGAACTTCAAGCGAGCTCCACCTCGTCGAGAACGAACTCGACCAAAGAGCGCAAGCGACGCTCGTACCGTTCGGTGCGCGCGCGCTTCAGCTCGGCACGGACGTCCTCCAACAATAGAAGCAGCTCGGCGCTGGTGTTCTCGTCCAGATCATTGCACATCATGACCGAGAGCCATGCACGCTCGATCAGCTCGGCGACGTCACTCAGCACCCCCGCATCTTAGAGGCGCGAGCATTACGGCCGTATGACAGCCGCGTTCCAGGTCGCGTTCGATCCGAGCGACCCTTCGACGGTGCGCCCTGGAGTGTGCTCGAAGTGAACGCACGACCATGGTCAACCGTTCGGCTCTCCTCGTACAATGAAAGCGTGCTGGACAATCCGGACGAAGTCATCGAACTCCCGGTCGGGGACGTCACCCTCTCCGGCTTCATCATGCGAGACGACTTGCTGCGCATCGAGCGCGGGGAGCGAGTCACCGTGTTGATCTACCACGCCGTCGGAGCGGGCGTCGAACTCGGAACGCTGCGCGCGGTCTTCGAGGACGGCGGCTTGAAGTCCGGTCCCGTACCGCACGACCTCGCCTCCTGACGAGCCCCGTCGCGCGAGCAGAGCAAGCGGTGAAACCACCTGGCTTCCCGGCACAGCGGCCTTCGACACGCAACGCGTCAACGACAACGGCGTCGTCGAGGGTGAGTTCAAACCGCTTTCCGCTGACACGATGGCCAGACGGTGTTCACGCGACAGCAATGCGGGATTCAAACCGAGACACGCATAAGTTGTTCGAAGTAGACCAACGCTTACGGAGCCGTACACCAGCAGAAGGCCGCGGAGCCTCCTTCCATCAGCGCCGAATGAGCTTTTTTAGAACACCGAACACCGGGTAGAACGCCAGGACGTACGCCACGAGCGGCGCCAGGACGATGGCGTACCACGGCCACGCCAAGGCGATCCACACGAGCACGAACACGAACACTGCGAACTGAATGGCGACGGCGATGGCGATGCGGCGGGCTTTATCACTTGGAGTCCAAGACTCGAGATCCATGAGCATGCGCTCCTCTCCTGGCCAGCCGAGGCGACCGGCCAAGACGATGGGTGTGGAAAAAGGGGTGGCGCTCAGCCGCCGAGCAAGCCTCGTTCGATGGGAACGCGCACGGCGTTGCCCCACTCGGTCCAGCTTCCGTCGTAGTTGCGAACCCTCGGGTACCCCAGCAGCTCGGACAGGACGAACCACGTGTGACTGCTGCGCTCCGCGATGCGGCAGTACGTCACGACTTCTCGATCGGGCGTCACGCCAAGCGGTTCGAACAACCGTCGCAGTTGATCGAGGCTCTTGAAGGTGCCGTCGTACTTCACGGTCATCGCCCAAGGAACGTTCACCGCGCCGGGAATGTGCCCGCCTCTCAACACGCCTTCTTGCGGGTAGTCGGGCATGTGCGTCACGAACCCGGCGTACTCCTCGGGGCTGCGAACGTCCACCATCGCGCCTGCGCCCGCCCGAGTCGTCTCGATGAGGCGCAAGACGTCGTCACGGTAGATGCGCAGGCGTTCGTCGCGTTGCCCCACGGGATAAGGCGCTCGGTCGACGAAGGAAGTGTCCGGCGTGAAGTCGAAGCCGTCTTGAACGAGCTTCTGCCGACCGCCGTCGACGAGCTTGACTTTGTGGTGTCCGTTGTACTTCAAGAACCAGTAGGCGTACGTCGCCCACCAGTTGCTCTTGTCGCCGTACAGCACGACCGTCGTGTCCTTCGACACGCCCCAGCGTCCCATGAGCTCGGCGAACTGCTGCGGGCCGATGAAGTCGCGCACGACCGGGTCCCAGAAGTCTTTGCGGCTATCGACGAGGATCGCGCCGTAGACGTGACCGCTCGGGTAGAGTGACAAGTCCTCGTTGACCTCGAAAACCCGTACAGCGGGATCGGCGAGATGGTCGGCGAGCCAGTCGGTGTCGACCAGAGCGTGAACAGTTCGGGAATTCGTCATCGGCTCCTCGGGCCAGGTCGTCCTGACACGCACAGGCTATCGTTGACGCACCTTGCCCTCAAGAAAGACGAGTGAAGATCAGATATTCGTTTTCCTGATGACTGGAAGGGACCGGGTATGCTTGAGGCATGCGGCTCAGCCCGGACTTGCTGGTGACGTTCAGCGTCGTCGCCGAGTACGGCAATATCAGCCGCGCGGCAGAAGCGTTGCGTTTGAGCCAACCCGCCGTCAGCGCGCAGCTCAAAACGCTGCAGGATCTCGTCGGCGAACGCTTGTACGTTCGCAACGCGTACGGCATCACCTTGACCGACGCCGGGCGGGATTTGCTGGGGTACGCTCGGGTGATCGCCGCGACGACGGCGAGCGCCGCCGAGCATCTGCGCTCGCGGCGCGAACGAACACGCCCGTTGCTGCTCGGCTTGTCGTGGACGCTCGCGTCGCACGCGGTGAACGTGGTCAGGAGCGCGCACTCGAACGGCCACGAGGTCAAGGTCGTGAGCGGTCACTCGTCCGACCTCGGTGAGCAAGTCGCGGCGGGCTCGCTGGACGCCGCGTTGATCGTACGACCTCTGACGCCGCTGCCTGTCGCGTTGACCGCGCATCGCTTCAGCGCCGAGGACCTGAGTTTGCTGGTTCCGGCCGAGCATGAACTCGAGGCGCGCGGCTCGACTCCCTTGCTGGCGGTTTCCGGGGAGGTGTTCTTGTGGCCGGTAAGCGGTTCGACGATCGCTCGGCGCGCGGAACGCTTGCTGAGCGAAGCGACGGCTCTGCCGGACGTGCAATTCGAGTTGGGCAGCATCGCGGCCGTGCGCGCCGCCTTGGTCGGCAAGGTAGGCGTCACGATCTTGCCGCCGAGCGTGGCGCGAGCAGAAATCGCCGCGGGATTGGTGACGCCCGTGCTGATCGAAGCTCCGAACGTGACCTTGGAGTACGTGGTGGTGACGCCGAGCGACGTGCTTGCCCGAACGGAGTCTCGGCTGCTGTCGGATCTCGTGCTCGGCGCTCGCACGCAGCGGCACTCTCGGTAAGACTCGCGTTGTGAACGCGTCGGCTCGCCAAGCTCACGCCAGGACAGCCGACGCGTCTGGCCGCCATCCTCTCGAATTTCCTCCGTGGGGCAGCCTCTAGGGTGCAGCGCGCTCGGGCATGAAAAAAGCGTCCTTTCGGACGCTGACAAGGAAAAGATAGCGTGCTATGCGCCATGAGTCAACTGCATGCATGATGTTCGCGGCGAGCCCTCGTTCTGCTTCACCGTGACGCCGCCGAGCAACGCGTTGGCCTCATGAAGCGGACGGTGGAGCGTGGCTCCTCAAAAGACGCCGTTGGCGTTTCGGCTCGAGGCCGGAACCTCTTGGATCGCGTCCCAGTGCTCTACGATCTTGCCGTCCTGAAGGCGGAAGAGGTCGCCGAACGCGACGTGCTGGCCGCCGAACTGGCCTTCGGACAGGGAGAACACGAAGTTCCCCTCGGCCACGAGGCGGTGGATTCTCGTGTACGTCATGGTGACGCCCGCCTTCGCCATGCCTTCCATCGCCGCGCCGAAGCCCGCCAGCCCGTCCCCGACGTTCGGGTTGTGCTGCCAGTACGATTGCGTGCTGATGAAGTCCGTCACGCGGCTTCCCTGTCCGCCGATCAGCACTTCGTTCAGAAAGTCGCGCACGAGCGCTCGGTTCGCCTCGGTGCGGCCGAGATCCGTCACCTCGGTCGGTCCGTCCACTTGTGAGCGGCCACTGACCGTGCGTTCCTGCCAAGGTTGCAGCACGTCCCAGTGCTCCACGACTTGCTCGCCGCGCACCCTGAACAGGTCGAAAGCGGCGAAGTCGGCGCCCGCGAGCTTCAAGCGGCTGTGCACCACGACGAGCTCGCCGTCTTGCAGCACGCGGCGCACGTCGTACGTCATCGGCTCGGGCAGCGTGCGGAGCAGCCCGAGCAGTCCCGCCCGACCGTCCTCGGCCATGGGATTGTGCTGGCGGTATTCGGGGGCGACGAGACGGCGAACGACGGCCGCGTCGTTCTTTTCCAAGCCGTCGCGGATAAGGGAGAGGACGGTGGTCGCAGGAGTCGTGGTGTTCATAGAGCCTCCGGAAGCAAACGAGAGGGCGGGCATGGCGGCGCGAGGCGCACAAGCGGCGAGCAAGAAGGCCACCAGCGCGAGCGACGAAACCGGTCGTTTCATAGATCTCCTCGAGAGAACGGGGGATTCGAGTGCTTCGAAGCACTCGCTCGAAGTGCATTCAGCCTAGGCTCGGCGGCCATCCGGGTCGAGCGGTGATCGCGAGTAGAAATCGGTGGATTTTGCGCTACGCTGTTCGTGTGACGATCGAGCCGCCCGTTCGGCGCAATCCCACGGTGGCCTTCCGCGCCGCGCACGACCTTCCACTGCGGCTGGAGGTCGTCACCCTCGCGCCCGATCACCTCCTGCTGCGCGACCGACCGCACTACCGCACCTTTCACGTCCTCGCGTTCTTCCAAGAGGCGCGCGGTGAGCACTTCATAAACGGAGAGCGCTTCGAGGCCCGCCCGAACGAACTCCTCGTCTTGGCTCCCACGCATTTGTACGACGGGCGGGCTTTGGAGGAAGCGGCGGGACGCCTCGTGCTCTTCGGCCTCGACGCGCTGCCTTCCGACGAGCGCGACACCTGGACGACGCGCTCGTGGCTCGTCGATCGTGAGCCGACCTACGTCCTACCTCCCGTCGAGGCCGCCGCTTGGCTCGAGGGCATCGACGCCCTCGCCAACGAGGTGCAAGAGCGCCGAACGCGCTACCTCGACGCGGCGCGCGCGTACTTGACGCTTCTCACGACGCGTGTGGACCGCCTCGCGGAGGAGCGAGGCGATCCGCGTCCCATGCCGTCTCCACTCGTGCGCTCCGTGTTCGCGTTGATCGACGCGAACTTCCGAGAGCCCTTCAGCCTTCGGCACGTCGCCGAGCGTCTGCACCGCTCGGACGCGTACGTCGCGCACGTGGTACGGCGCGAGACGGGTCGCACGGTGCTCGATTGGATTCACGAACGTCGCCTCGTGGAAGCTCGGCGCCTTCTCCTGGAGACGGCATGGCCCGTGGACCGCGTCGCGGCGCACAGTGGTTACGGCGACGTCACGCACTTCATCAATCGCTTTCGCCGCTCCATGAACATGACTCCGGCCGCGTGGCGCCGTGGATTGCGAGCTTCACGGGTCGAGAAGCGTGACGGACAGTGACAGCGCCAGCGCGGCTCCCTTTCGATTCGTCGCGGACTTCTTCGATCCCTCCAGGGAGGGCTGAAGACCGGGGCGCCATGAGCGCGCCCCGGTCCGTGAAAGGCAGCGCGTACGTCCGCGTCCCGCGAAACACGAGCGAGACGACGAGGAGCTTCTTCGAGGGCTCCTCGTCGGTGTACACGAGTTTTGAACGGGTGGTAGGCGAGGGTTGAACGGGCAGGCGCGACACTCGGGTCATTCGAAGCGAGACCGCTTCACCTTAAGGAGACTCCCCATGACCCGCACGATCCGCACGCTCGCCCTGTCCGCCCTCGCCGCCCTCACCCTCACCACCAGCCTCGCCTCGGCGTCGAGCG